>CAYXGP010000005.1:79115-94010 GCA_964464515.1 uncultured Enterobacterales bacterium | reverse complement strand
CCGTAAGAGTTTCAACGTTGATACCATTGTCCAACTGAAAAAACACCGGGAGCTGCGCCTTGACCCCTTCAGACTTTGAGAGGACCAAGACCAAGGTCCCATCCACGGTGACATCCAGTTCCTGGTTCAACCTATCAGAAGAGAGCGTACAGACCTTGCCCCCGGATGTTGCCGTAGAGTCCAATTTCAGCCTTGCATCCGACCCATCTGGAGCCACGAACTCAAACGCGGTTCCCTGCAGCACGATTCCCATGCCGTCGCCTGCGACCATCTCCGCGTTGTTGCCAGAAGAGTCCCAGTTCAACTGCAAGACCTCGGTTCCAAGAGAACCCGAATTATCGGTCTTCCGAGCTCGAAACGACACCATTTCGGCGCTCATCATGGACGTGATCTGGAGGGTGTCCATGCTGCGGATGGCAGTGTACGGACCCCGAAGGAAGAACTCTCCGAAGATGTGAACGTCCCGGTTGGCCTGTAGCCGCATCAGCTCCGTGGTGGGGTCCGTGGAAGCCGTGCCGTAGCGGGCCCGGAAAGACAGGGCGCCGCCAGGGTGCATAAAGGAATCGAATACTGGAGGGTCCCAAGCCGTGGCCTTTCCAGCTTGTGCCAGGTCTTCAGGGTTGCTCGCCATGGTCTATTCCTCGGCTGTAGGGGTGGGCACGATCTGCCCAGTGGCGGGATCGCTGAGATCACGCCAGGTGACGTCGTCCACGACACCGGGTTTGTTGCAGTGCGTGAAGACCTCGACGTGGTGCCCCTGAGCGGCCAACGCCCGAGCTGCGAAGAGTAATGCGGACTCCGAACCACCCAAACAGCGTTCCCATGGGGCCCGGCCATTGATGGGCACTGAGCGGGTGGCAAACGCGATGGTTAGTGGGTGCATGCTTGAAAAGCCCTTTGCGAGTGTAGCCTATCGGCCCAAGCCCGCCACACGCCGCCGCGCGCAACACGAACGACAAGAGGTCCAACATCCCGGCCAGATCTACGCCATCAACAGCAATGCAGCGCTCGAAAAGTGCGCCTCGGGAAACCCCTGCAGCGGCGCGAGCTGACGCGGCGCCCGCCACCCCACCACCGGCAGCCCCGGGAACGCCTCCGCGACGTTTCGGCGATCGTGCTCTTCGCTGCCGAACAGCGCCCCTCCGCGGTCGGCGGCGTCGATGTGCAGCCCGAACCGCGCCCCGGCGCTGCGGATACGCAGCCGCTGCAACATCGCCCGCAGGTCGCGCCCGGCGCGCTGGGTGTCGCGCAGATTGAACGCCAGGCGCCCCCCCGCGGGCACCGGCGAGGCCAGCCGAACCGTGCGGCGCCCGGGATCGACCGCCTCGATGGGGATCAGCCGGTAGTGCGTGCGATCATCGGGCGTGCGCGCCGGCATCGCCGCCGTCATCGCCCGCCAGCGCCAGGCGTCGTCGATGAGCAGCCCGGGATCCACGTGCTCGCTGAGCACCGACCACGCGTCGCGGCCGTCCAGCCCCTGCAGATCCCGGCCGTGCACGGCGGTGATCTCCATCGCGTCGGTGATCGGCTGGAAGCTCTGGGTGAGTCCCCAGGTCATCCGGGTTCCGGGCAGGCTCACCGCGAGCGCGGCGTCTTCCCGGACCCCGATCTCCAGCCCCCCGCCCGAAGTGGTGTGCGCCAGCAGCAGCCACGCGGAGCCGTTCTCCACGGCGCTCCCCCCACCGAGGACCGGTGTGCCCGGGGGGAGCCCCTCGCGCATCGCCGACAGGAACGGCGCGGGCCTCAGCCGACGCGGATCGAACAGCAGCAGTACGAGCGGCAGATCCGGGGCCTCGCTGCCTGCGGTCAGCTCTCTGGAGAGTCGCCGCGCAGCGCCGGCAGGATCACGCCCGAGCTGCGGCGCGAGGGCCGCGACCGCGTTGCACCCGCTGATGACGAGCACACAGACCCCCGCCTCCCCCGGCGCGCCGGACTCGCTCCAGACCCATCCGCCGCAGCAGCCGATGATCAGCTCGGCGCCCGTGACCTCTCGAACGGCCGTAGCGATGGCCGCCGGATCGCGCGCAGCGGGGCCCGCCGCCGTGACGAACGCCAGCGCGGCGGTGCTGCCCGGGTGACGGGTCCTCAGGTGCGCCATCGCCACCACGCAGGCCTGCACGGTGGTCAGCGTGGGGTCCATCCCAGCGGCGCTCCCACTGCCCGCGCCCAGCCCGTCGGAGCTGCCGATCACAGGCAGTCCTCCACGGCGTCCACCCGCGTCTCCGAGGGCTCCTCGCAGGCCTCCAGCTCCTCGAAGGCGTCGAACACCGTGGGGTCGTCTCCGAAGACGCTGCAGTCGGCGACCGCCCCTCCGCTGGCGTCGTCCAGCGTGAGGTGAAAGCTCAGCTCTTCTTCGTCCGCGCAGCGCCAGCCGGTGCTGCTGCCGCTGGCGGCGTCGCGCCAGTCCGCGACGATCTGCAGATCCGCGCCCAGGCAATCCCACGACCCGTCCGCCGCGGCGATCGACGAGGGGATGGGGTGCTGCTCCACCCGCTCCGCGCTCCGCGCGACCGTCAGCATGCCGCCGCCGCTCCAGGCGCTCGCGAGGACACGGACCTCCCAGCGCTCCTCCTCCACCACGCAGTTCACCGACATCTCCGCGAGCGTGGGGGACGCGGGGTCCTCCCAGACGGCGGGCTGGGTGGCAGAGTTGACCGGGGCGCAGCCCGACATCGCCCACAGCCACAGCAGTTCAGTTGGGATCGCGCGCCTCACAGCCGTCGATGGTACCGGAGCGCGCTCCCCAGGCCCAGCACTCAAGCGCCGGGCCGCTGGCGGTGGTGTAGGTCCGCAGCACCCAGGTCATCCGCTCTTCGGTATAGCGCGCCGTACACGGAAACAACGTGCTGACGCCCGGCCGGTAGTGATCTTCGCAGGACCACAGCGGCTCACAGGCGCCGCGGGGCGTCGCCAGCTCGACGTACCGATCCTCCCAGAACCCGTCAGGGTCCGCAACGTACACCGGCAGCGCGTGCTGCTCGCGCCACACCCGGCCGGCCTCCGCGGTGGCGTCGAAGATGTCCAGCGTCGCGCCGCGCACTCGCCCGCGCACCACCACGTCGTACCAGAACCCGCCGCCGAGATCACAGTCAGCGTCATCCGCCGCGCAGCAGCCCCAGTCCACCCGCTCGACGCGCGCCTCGTCGGTGATGAACGCCGAGATGGTGGTGGTGTCGCATGCGCCGGTGTCGCACTCTCCCCCGCCCGTGCAGGCCGCGAGGATCGCGATCACCACGGCATCACAGGAGGTGCGGCATCACAGGAGGTGCGGCATCAGCAGGGCGAGGGGGCCGCGACCCGGGCGGCGACGGCCTGCCGCTGGCGGAACAGACGACGCTCCAGCTCCACGAGCAGCTCCGCCAGCCCCTCGCCGGTGGTCGCGCTGACGCACACGCCCCCGTGGCGCTGCTGGATCTCCGCGCGCTGATCTGCGGTGAGGCGATCGGCCTTGTTGAGCACCAGCATCTGCGGGGTGTCCTCTGCCCCGAGGCCCTCCAGCGTGGTCGCGACGGCGGACAGGTGGGTCTCCATCTCCGGGCTGGACGCGTCCACCACATGCAAGATGAGCTGCGCCACCAGCGCCTCCTCCAGCGTGGAGCGGAAGGCCTCCACAAGCTCGCTGGGCAGGTCGCGGATGAAGCCGACGGTGTCGGTGATGATCACCTCGCGCTCCCGGGGAAAGCGCAGCCGCCGGCTGGTGGGATCGAGCGTCGCGAACAGCACGTTCGCGGCGTCCACCTCGGAGCGGGTCAGCTTGTTGAGCAGCGTGCTCTTCCCAGCGTTGGTGTACCCGATCAGCGCCACCTGCGGGAGCCCCGCCCGCTGACGGCGGGAGCGCCGGAGCTGACGGTTCCGCGACAGCTTGCGGAGCTGCGCCTCCAAGCGGGTCTGCCGCTCACCGGCGCGGCGGCGGTTGATCTCCAGCTTGGTCTCACCCGGTCCGCGCCCACCGATTCCGCCGGTCAGCCGACTCATCGCGGTGGGCATCACGGCCAGGCGGGGGCGCCGATAGCGCAGCTGCGCCAGCTCCACCTGGAGCTTCCCCTCCCGACTCCGCGCCCGCTGCGCGAAGATGTCGAGGATGAGCTGCGTGCGATCGACCACCTTCAGCTCGGTGTCGGTGGCGATGTTGCGGAGCTGTGACGGTTGCAGCTCGCGGTCGAACACCAGCGCCTCCGCGCCGAGCTGCATCGCGCGGATGAGGATCTGCTGGAGCTTGCCCTTTCCGATGACGTAGCGGCCGTCGAACTTGCGGCGCATCTGGAGCTGGGAGTCCAGCACCGTCAGGCCCGCGGTCTCCGCGAGACGCCCCAGCTCGGCCAGAGAGGCGCGCGCGCCGTCGGGATCGCGCAGCGCCACACCGATGGTGATGCACCCCTCGCCGTCGGCGACACGCTGCAGGGCGGCGCGCTGGCCGTAGCGCTCCTCCAGGTCGGTGATAAGCGCGACGAAGTCATCGTCCCAGCCATGCACGTCGGGCCGGCGCTGGACCGTCCAGGGCGGCTCCTCGACGTCCGGGTGCAGGGTGGCCCACTCGACGAAGCCGGGGAGCCCATCCATGCGGGACTCGATGACCACCATCGCGTCGAGACGCAGCAGCGCGAGATCGGTGAAGTCGTCCTGCGTTAGCGACTCCCCGCGCAAGTGCGTGTGGACCAGCCGAACGCCACGGAAGCGCCCGGGTCCCGCGCGATGACGGCGCAGATCGGGCAGGAACAGCCGGTGGGCGTCGCCGACGATGACGTTGTGGATCTCCCCGCGACGGTCGATCAGCAAGCCCAGCTGTCGACCGACCTGCCGAGAGAGCTCCGTCAGCGACCGCGCCAGCTCCGGGCTGATGCAGCGCCCCGACGAGATCCGACGACGACCGAGGGACTCCAGCGCGCGGGCCTGAGAGGACTTCAGACCAGCGGTATTTCCATGCAGCGATGAGATGGGAGCCTCCCGGTTCTCGGTGCGTTGGCTACACAGTGGGCTGCCGGCTCCCGATGTGTGGGCTCCAGCGCCGCTCCTGCGGCCGGCTGGGAACTACGCACGCAGCAGCTCGGCGGCAAGTGCGTGCCGATGGGGCGAGACGAAGTCCTCGCGGGCGGCAGTGGCCGCTGGGCGGATCAGCGCCTCGGCGTCTGCGCGCTGCCCCCCGGCCTTGCAGGCCATCGCCGCGAGCACCCACGCGTCGGGCACCTGCGCCTCCAGCAGGGGCTCCAGCGCCGGCAGCACCTCGCGCCACTGGTCGAGGCGGATGAACGCCTCGATCGTCCCCAGGGTGATCTCTACCAGCGCGCGACCAGCGAGATCGGAGTCCTGCGCGTTGGTGCCCGGCGGCAGCATCAGCCGGGCCTTCTCGAACGCGATGAGCGCCGCGCGGACCTCACCCTGGAAGAGCAGCACCGCCGCCAGTCGGGTGCCCGCGTACCAGCTCGTAGCGCCCGCGCTGACCTCCTCGGCGTAGACGGTTCCCGCGGCGTCGATGCAGCGCTGGTACGACGCCGCAGCCCGCATCAGGTGCTTCTCGCGCTCCTCGCCGGCGTGTCGATCGTGCTCCTTCTCATGGGAGACACCGATCAGCAGTCCGAAATTGGGATGGAAGCCCGCCCACTCGACGGCCCCCTCCAGGATGGCGCGCGCCTCTGAGAGCTGGCCGTCCTGGATCTCCAGATCTGCGAACAGCGTGACGGTGGTGATCGCCGCGGTCGGCAGCACGGGCGCGTCGGGGTCGATCCCCTGCGCCACCCGCGCCTCCAGAAGCGTCCAGGCCACCTGCGCGGCCTTGTGGGCGTCTTTCGGGCGGTCCTGCGCCAGGAGCGCCCGCGCCAGGTAGGTGAAGCTGGCGTGATCCGAGGGGTCCTGCGCGCACCGCCGCCGCAGCAGGGCCAGGTTGCGCGACCGCTTCGCGCGCTGGACGATGCGCGCGGGCGTGTAGCCGTAGTGGATGATGTTCGCAGCGACGGCGCGATCGCGACGCGGACCGTCTGACGGCCAGGATCCTGTGGACTCGTGGATGACCCCGTGCCACTGCAGGTCGGGAGTGCGCCGGAGCAGGCGGCCGAGCAGGGTGGGCTCGCCGCGCCGCGCCCGCCCCGCGACCACCTCGAGCACCGACGCCTCCAGGCTGGAGGCGTTGTGTACGGGCAGCAACCCGAGATCGAACCCGCCCACGGCGATCGCCGCTCGGACGGCGCGGTCTCCGCCGGGCGCCAGCCGCTCGTCAGCGTCGAGCACCAGGATCCAGTCGCCGGTGACGTGGGGGAGCGCCGCGTTGCGGGCCGCCGCGAAGTCATCACTCCACACATGCGGGACCACGATCGCCCCCGCAGCTCGAGCGATCTCGGCCGTGCGATCGCTGCTCCCGGCGTCGACCACGACGATCTCATCGACGACGCCCGCCGCGGACGCCAGGCAGTCGGGCAGCATCTCCATCTCGTCCCGGGCGATGACACACAGCGTCAAGCGGCTCATGTTCCGAGGCCCGGAGATGGGGAGGCAGATGTCACGAACGCGGCAGGCATTCCACGAATTGCCTCCCGCAGCGGCCGTATATCACACGAACCGCCACGAAACGGCGCCGTCAAGCGCGGAGCGTCACCCCAGGTGCGGCCTCGGAGGCCACCACCGCGTCGATCAGCGCCGCCGTGGTGGCGTTGAGCTCAGCCGCGGAGTGCTCGCTCCGGTCGTTGCGGAAGTGCAGCTCGAACGTGACGGTACGCACGGCACGGCCACCCTCCTGGTGCTCGAAGACATCGACCGGAGCGACGTGCTCGAGCCACTCCGGCCCGGCGGCCAGCAGCGCGACGCGCACGGCGCCGGCCTCCACACGCGGCGGCAGCGTGAACGCCAGGCTGCGCACGCTGGGGGGTCGCGGCGGCGGCAGAGGGTAGTCCAGGATGCGGTCCCGAAGCTCCAATCCGTCGAGCTCCAGCTCCAGGTACACCGGCCGCGCGGCCTTCAAGCCGAACGCGCGGCAGACCGGCTCACAGACCTGCCCGAGGGTCCCCACGGCCTGATCGCCGCGCCACACGGTGCCGACCCGCAGCGGGTGCAGGCAGGCCGCGATGGGCGCCTGTGAGCCCGCGCTGATGCTCAGGGGGGCCGCCAGCGCGGCGCCGATCTCCTCGACCATCCCCTTCAGAGCCCACAGATCGACGGGGCGCCCCGCGCGCCACCCGGGGGTGCCGCCGCTGGCGAGCGCCCACAGCACCCATCGCTCAGCGCACAGCCCGTTGTCGGCGGCTGGATCGAGGTGGAAGGTGCGGGTGCTCTCGAAGAGACGCGCGTCGTGGGTGCCGAAGCGCACGTTGCCCGCGAGGGCCTCCAGCGCCTGGGGAAGCGCGCAATTCTTGAGGAGGGTGAACCCGGAGTCGAGGGCGTTGCGGCACTCCACGTGGCGGCTCAGCGGGCTGTCGGCCGGCAGACCCAGGCGGGCCTGGAGAGCGCGGCCGTGGAAACCGTCGGTGATCACCTCGTAGAAGCCGTGCCCCAGGACGACCTCCTCGACGCGCTCCAGGCGCAGCTGATCGGGCGAGGGCAGCACGCCGCGGGCCCCGGGGGGGAGGGCGTCGGGCAGCGCGTTGTAGCCCACCGAGCGCGCCAGCTCTTCGTACAGATCCTGCGGATGGTGGACATCCCACAGGCGGCCAGGCGGCACCTGCACATCCACCACGTCGATGGGTGCGTGGGTGTCGAGTGCAGCGAGCCCGGTGCCAAAGCCCGTCCGCGACAGGCGCTCGGCGATCTCGTCCGCGGTGAACGACCGG
This sequence comes from uncultured Enterobacterales bacterium, assembly GCA_964464515.1. Lineage (GTDB taxonomy): Bacteria > Myxococcota_A > UBA796 > UBA796 > UBA2385 > CAYXGP01. The sequence goes on along the minus strand of CAYXGP010000005.1, from coordinate 86,256 downwards.
TGGAAGTACGCGGACACCCGCCGGGGATCCACGGTGATCATCCGCGCCGGATCACGCCAGGCGCCCACCGCGCCGGTGGTCCCGACGACCCGCGCGCCGGCATGCGCCACCAGCAGGTGCGCCACGCGACCCGCCCCCACCAGCGGCAGTGAGGGGTCGCTGCCGCGCTCGAACCGCGCCGAGGAGTCTGTGTGAACGCCCAGGCGACGACCCGCCCGGCGCACGCTGACCGGATCGAAGCAGGCGGACTCCAGGATCATGCGCGTGGTGGAATCCGTGACCTTCGACTCCTCGCAACCGATCACGCCCGCGATCGCCAGGATCTTCTCGTCGTCCGCGATGACCAGCGCGCCCTCGGGCACGTCGCAGGGTCCCGCGGCGAACAGCGGCCAGGCCCGCTCGCCCGCCAGCGCCAGGCGGATGGTGATGCCGCCGACGATGGTGTCGGCGTCGAACAGGTGGGTGGGCTGCCCCAGCTCCAAGTTGGACAGGTTGGTGGCATCCACCGGCGCGCTGATCGGGCGCAGGCCCGCAGCGATCAGCGGAGCCAGCGGACCGTCGGGCAGACCCGCGGACGCGTCGGGGATCTCCAGCGCCGTCGCCGTGTACAACAGGCACAGGTCGGTCTCCAGACGCAGCCGCACCGGGGATGGGCCCGTGGTCAGCGCCAGGACATCGGGAGAGACCACGGTCCCTCCCAGGCGACCCACGAGCTCGCGGGCCACACCGACGTAGCAGCGATGGTCGCCGCGGTTGGCGAGCAGCTCCAGGGTCGCGCAGGTGTCGCCGTCCGCAGCCTCGGTGCGCTTGACCTCGATGCCGACGTCGTCCAGCAGATGACACACCGCCGCGTCGTCGTCCGGCAGGCCGGGACAGGTGCGACGGAGATGGGCGAGCGAGATCCTCATGGCTGGTCTCCGGGGTGGCCGCGATGGATGGCCTTGTACAGCCGCAGATCCTGCTCATACAGGCTCCGCGCCCGGTCGAGCCCGACCCACTGGGCGGTCATGCGGGTCGTTCCCCACCCGAACGCGATGCCGGACACCTCGGCCGGGTCGTAGCCGAACCGGGTGAACACGTTGGGGTGGATCATCCCCGAGCCGATGATGGTCACCCAGCCCGCGCCGTGACAGGCGCCGCAGCCGTTTCCGTGACAGCTCGTGCAGCGGATGTCCAGGCCCAGGGACGGCTCGGTGTAGGGGTAGAACTTCGGCTTGAACCGGAAGACCTGACCGGGGCCGTAGATGCCCTCGGCCACGAAGCGCAGGATCCCCTTCAGGTGCGCAAAGGTGAGTCCGGGCTCCACCCAGAATCCCTCGAGCTGATGAAACATCGCGGTGTGGGTCGCATCGACCGCCTCGTTTCGGTACACACGGCCCGCGCTAGCGACCTTGATCGGCAGGGCCGGACGAGACTCCAGGATGCGGGCCTGCACGGTCGTGGTGTGAGAGCGCAGCAGGAGCGACTCGCCCTGGCCGTCCGGCGTCCCGACGTAGAAGGTGTCCTGCATGTCCCGGGCGGGGTGGTGCTTCGGGATATTCAGCGCGTCGAAGTTGTAGAGCTCCGCCTCGACCTCCGGGCCCTCCACGAGCTCGAAGCCGAGCTGACGCATCACGGCCAGGCAGCGACGCTCCACGATGCGCACCGGATGGCGCGCGCCGCGACGGGGCGCATCTCCGGGCAGGGACAGATCCATCCACTCCGCATCGAGACGGGCCTGGCGCTCGGCGGCGCGGACGCGCTCCTCAGCCGCGGCGAACAGGGCCGTGATCTGAGACCGGGCCGCGTTCAGGGCCTTCGCCACGGCCGGACGATCGGCCTTCGGGAGGTGGCGGAGGCCGGACAGGGCGGCCTTGAGGCGGCTGGTCTTGCCCAGGTGGTGGCGCTTGCGGTCGGCCAGATCGGCCACGGTGGTGGCGGAGGCGGCGGCGGCGGTGGCTGCTGTGATCAGGGCGGCCGGGGTGGGGGCGGTCATCGGGCTCCCAGGGGGACAGGGGGCCGGGAGCCTAACCCGCGTGATTGGAAGAGTCGGGAGAGCGAGTGGGTGATCCTAACTGGTTTCGACGCCGCAACGAAGTTGGGCATCGCGTGTCATTTGGCGATGTGCTGCATCACCTCGGCGAGCTTGTCTCGAGCGCCCTCATTGTGTGGATCCATCTGTAGGGCGACGTGCAGATCCTGGATCGCTGCCGGAAACTGTTCGAACTCTGCTTTGGCCCAAGCGCGATTGAAATAGTCCATCGTATCTCCGCCAAGCTCGATCGCGGCATCGAGAAACTCCATCGCCTCTCCATACCGACCAACCATTCCCGACAAGGCGCCCCGCCATGAAAGGTACTCCTTTTGAGGTTGAATGGTGCAGGCGTTGGTGAGGTCCCTCAACGCCGCCTCGCTGTCTCCAAGTGCAAACCAGGCCTTTGCCCGGGAGAAATACAGCGCATCGGTGGGGGCCAACGCAAGGGCGAAGCCCAGACTCTCAATCGCCCGGGCATTGTCTCCCATCAAGACGAGCACTTCCGCCCTCTTTTCATGATACTCTTCGGCATTGGGGTTTGCTTCGATCGCATCATCGAAAAACCCGAGCGCAATGGCGTGGTCCTCAGGGTCTCCCGTCGAATGGCCCATCACGATCTTTCCCAATTCAAATGACGCGGTATCGCAGGTGGGATCGAGCTCCGTAGCCTTGATGAGGTCATCCACCGCCTCGGAGTCATCTCCCAACTGTCGATGATACATCGCTCGGCAGATATAGAGATCGACCCTGCTTTCGTCCAGTTCCAATGCGGCACCCAGATCACCGATGGCATCTTCAATCCGTCCGAGAGCGCCATAACCGTTTGATCTTGCGACGAAGTAGTCGATGTCTGTGCCATCGAGGCTGATGGCTTGGCTCAATGATGTGAGCCCTTCCTCCAGACGCTCCAACTCTAGCAGGTTTGCCCCACGGCCATAATGACTGATCGCCTCACCTGGGTCGATCGAGATGGCCTCCTCAAAGTCCGATAACGCGAGCTCGACTGACCCCTCACCCTGCAGTAACAGTCCTCTACTCCAATAGGCTTGGGAGTTTCGAGAACCCATTTGTATCGCCTGACTCAGAGCCGCCTTCGCCTCATCTACACGGCCGAGAGCTGTCAGAGCAACTCCCACTTGTAGATAGGGTTCCGGGCACTCCGGATAGAGGTCCATTTGAACATGATAGTCGCGGAGTGCACCTTCGTGGTCAGCGCTGGCGAGGCGTGCGAGCCCACGCCAGAGGTACACTTCATACTCAATTCCTTGGAAAACCTGGATCTCGATGGACCTATCCATGTCCTTCTTGGCCCGATCAAAGTCACCCCGAAGCAACCACACCGTCCCTCTCAATCCATAGGCCTTGGCATCTTCGTTATCATTGGCGATGCGGCGGTCCAGTTCTTTCAGAGCGACGTCATAGTCATGTTCAGAGGCCGTAGAATTAATCCCAGCGAGCGCCATTCCTCTACCTATGTTGGAGTCCACATAGTTGGGATTCAGCTCGTTCGACCGGCCATAGCTAACCGAGGCATCTTCACACCGACCGATCCCGAGTAGGGCATCACCCATCAGAGAGTATGCATAGAAGTCATCGGGATGGATCTCTAAAGCTCGCTCCAGGGCCACCAAGGATGCCATTCCGCGCCCCAAAAGGGTGAGGATCAGTCCTTTTTCAATGTAGGCTTCGGCGACTTCAGGTTCGGCCCTCAAGACAGATTCCAGGTTGATCAGGGCGTCCCAGAAACGGCCTTCCAACTTGGCGATCTCGGCTTCAAACAGCCACTCTTCCGGACCCAGGGGGTCGCTATCGACCTCGACCTGCTTGCTCGCGTTCTTATCGGTCCAGGTTGGTTCACCACCCATCGCGTGGCCCCCGATCTCTGCCTCGCACCTTTGCTTGTCGGTTCCACCAGTCCGGGGGGCCTCTGGCCGCGTCTCGTCATCCACCAGAGACCCCACGCCATGTGCGTTGTTGGTCACTTGGGCCGTCGTCAGCGCGTCACCTCAATACTCCCCGCCGGCAACATCGCTGGCGTGTTGCCAGCCACCCGCTCCAATATCTGCGGCACATCAACCCCGAGCGCGCCTTTCAGCTCCTCGGCCAGCCCGATCACCCTAGCCGACGTGCCGCCAGCCGGCAGCACCGTGAGCCGATCGATCTCGATCCCGTCGATCGACTCGACCAGGCTGCTCATCAGAGTCTGCAGTTTCTGCATCAAGAAGATATCGCGGGCGCTGTCGCCGCCCTCCTGCCATGTGGCGATCATCTCTTCGAGCACCTTGACCGTGGCGCGACCGTCCTCGATGATCGTGGCGGCGTCGCCCTCGGCGCGGGCGATGGCGGCCTCCATCTCGGCCTGAGCAGGCGCGACCACGTCGGCCTCCAGCCGCCGCTCGACCTGGGCCACTCGGGCGTGCTGAACATCGACGTCGGCCTCGGCCCGAGCGATGAGCGCCTTTACCGTACCGATCTGCTCGGCGACCATGGCCTGTCCCTTCGTCTGGGCGTCGCACACCCGGCGCTGGGTCTCGGCGGTGACCACCTGGCGATCGGCGACGATGGCGGCCAATCGAGCGCGCTGGGTGTTCTCGGCCTCCCGGATGGTGCTGGCGGCCTTGGCCTCGGCCTCGGCCATGCGAGCCCGCTTGACGACCTCGGCGCTCTGCTTGCGCCCGATGGAGTCGAGGTACGAGACGTCGTCGGAGACGTTCTGGATCTTGAGGGTGTCGAGCACCAGGCCGAGCCGGTTGAGATCCTGATCGGCCTCCTGTACCAGCTGGAGGGCGAAGGCGTCCTTCTTGCCGTTGACCTCTTCGGGCGTGAGCTGACTCAAGACCCCCCGCAGGCTCCCCTCCAGGGTGTCCTTGGCGATGCGGGCGATCTGTTTGCGGTCCTGGCCCAGGAAGCGCTCCAGGGCGTTTCCGAGGATGGGCTGGTGACCTGCGATCTTGATGTTGGCGACCCCCTGGACGTTGAGCGGGATCCCGCCCGCCGAGTAGGCGCTGCGGACCGCGACCTCGACGATCATGTTGGTGAGATCGACGCGGTCGACCGTCTCGACCAGGGGCCAGCGGAACCCCCGGCCGCCCTTGATCAGCCGGTAGCCGGGCCGGCCGTTGCCGCCACGGTTGGGGCCGCCGGAGAAGACGAGCACCTCGTTGGGCCCGCAGATATAGATGAATTTGCGCGCGATGGCGACCACCGCGACGGCGGCGATCATCGCGACGATGAACAGGACGGGGAGAGCGGCGATCAGAGAACCCATGGGTACCTCAGCTCTGGCTGTTCGAGGAGAGCGCGGGGCGGGTGGTTCCCGACAGGATGCCGGTGACATCGACGCCGGTGGTCCGGGCCAGCTCCTCGAGAACCTGTCGGACCGAGGCCGGGAAGCTGGCGATGTGGCGGGGGAGCGCCTGGCCGTCGCCGCTGTCGAGCAGGACGACCTCGTCGAGCTCCAGGTCGCTCAGCCGGGCCGTGACGGTCCGCATGATCTCCTCGAGCTGCTGGATGAGGAAGATATCGCGGGCGTCGGGGCCGGCCCGCAGCCACGCCTCGGTCATCATCTGGAGCACGGCGGCCATGGCCTCACCGTTCTTCTCGATGGCGGCGGCGGCGCCCTGCGCCCGGAGCGCGGCGGCGCGACGCTCGGCCTCGGCGGGCAGGACCACGTCGGCGCGGAGTCGGATCTCCTCCAGCCGGCGGCGGATCTCCAGCAGCTCGCGCTCGGCCTGGGCGCGGGCCTGCCGCGCGCTGGCCTCGGCCCGCTCTTCTTCGGCTCGGGCCTCGGCCTCCAGCTCCGCCCGGAGCTTGCGCAGCTCGTTCTCCTGCCGGACGATGGCCGTCTGGGACTGCTGCACCGCGACCTCACCGCGCTGCCGAGCGTCGGCCTCGGCCTCCTGGGCCGTCGCCATGGCGGTGGTCTCGGCGATCTCCGCGTCGCGGACGACCTCGGCGATACGCGCCCGTCCGATGGAGTCCAGGTACTCCGACTGATCGGAGACGTTCTGGATCTTCAGCGTGTCCAGCATCAGGCCCAGCTTGTCGAGGTCCTCGCGGGCCTCGTCCACCAGCGCGTCTGCGAACTTTAGCCGATCCTCGTTGACCTGCTCGGGCGTGAGGCTCGACAGCACGCCGCGCAGGTGGCCCTCAAGCGTCTCCTTGGCGACGCGCCGGATCGCTCCCAGCCCTTCGCCCATGAAGCGCTCGACGGCGTTGCGCACGCGGGTCTCGTCGGGGTTGATCTTGACGTTCGCCACCGCATGCACGTTGAGGGCGATGCCATCGAGCGAGTAGGCGTTGGTGACGCGGATGTCGACCGGCAGGCATGTGAGATCCATGCGGTCGACCTGCTCGATGAGCGGGATGCGGACGCGCCAGCCGCCGCCGACCATCAGCGTGCCCTCGCTGCTGCGACCCGAGAACACCAGCAGCTCGTTGGGGCGACCGATGGCGAGGAACCTGGCGACGAACGCTATCGCCGCGATCAGGCCTACCGAGAGGGCGAGCCCCAGGCAGACGACGCCCGCCAGGTTGGTCAGGATGGGGTCCATGGAGGTCTCCGTGCGAGGGGAGAGGACTGGGGTGGACTGGGCGGACTGGTGCGGACTGGGCGGACTGAGTGGATTCAGGCGGACGAGTCGGGCAGCTGCCGCAGGTGGGTGACCTCAGCGACGCCTTCTTCCACCCCGACCACGAGCACCCGCGCCCGCTGTGGGATGGGAGCCGCGTCGCGCGTGCGCGCCAGCAGATCGATCTCCTGTCCGTCCACCAGGAGGCGTATCTTGCCGGGCGTACTTGCGGAGATCGGCAGGAGCGCCTGGGCCTCGGTGCCCGCGAGCCCCCGGAGGGTGGTCTGGGCTGAGACGATCCCCTTCTTGAGCCGGTGGAAGATCCAGGCCGCCACCCAGCCGATGCCCAGACCCATGCCCGCCGACAGCCCGCCGCACAGGGGCTCCCCTAGGCCGATCAGGGTGAGGAGCGTGCCGGTGAGGCCGAAGCTCGCCAGGGCGAAGGTCCAAAAGCGCATCGATCCGAAAGGCAGCCAGGCCGAGCCGGCGTCACCGTGATCCAGACCGGAGTGGTCAAGACCGGAGTGGTCAAGACCGGAGTGGTCAAGACCGGAGT
>CAYXGP010000005.1:64665-79015 GCA_964464515.1 uncultured Enterobacterales bacterium | reverse complement strand
AGACCGGAGTGGTCAAGACCGGAGTGGTCAAGACCGGAGTGGTCAAGACCGGAGTGGTCGAGATCGACGTCGTGATCGAGATCGACATCTCCGTCAAGATCGACATCGTGGTCAAGATCGACGTCGTGATCGAGATCGGTGTCGTGATCGGCGTCGCCGATGAGCGCGCTGGCGGCCACCAGCACGCCGCCCGTCACGAGAGCCAGTACATAGAGGAGGGTCACCGATCTGCTTCCGGGATGGTAGAGGGTTCTATCCGCCTCCTCCCCTGGACGAAAGCCATCCTACAGCGGACCGCTCCCCACGGGAACGTCCCCAGAGGTCACGGTGTCGGAGGGGGACTGCGGGGGCGCCCGCGTTGACAAGACAAGACCAACTCTGTACGCAGGAACCCAGAGGATCCCGCCATGAGAGTCTGCCGCGCCGCCAGCCTCGCCCTGTTGTTTCCGTTCATCTTCGCCGCGGAGTGTACGCCGCCTGGAGATGATCCGGACGGCGAGGTGGTGCTCACCGATGACCCCCTGGGTGGACCGTCCGTCAAGGTGCAGGTGATCGACATCGAGCCGCCGGTCGTCGCGCCCGGCGCGCCCTTCCGCGCGGTGATCTTCGGCAGCGCCTTCGAGAACGGCGCCACGGTGACCATCGGCGGACAGGGCACCGCGCAGACCGACCTGCGCGACCCCAACACCCTGGCGGTACACATGAACGCGCTGCCGCCCGGCATCCACGACATCGTGGTCCGCAACCCCGACGAGGCCACCGCCACGCTCCGCGGCGGCCTGGAGGCCCGCGCGGGCATGCTCGCGAACGCCGCGGCGGGGCTCGACTGCCAGCGCATCACCGTCGCCTTCGAGTTCGACTCCTTCCAGCTCTCCACCGAGGGGCAGGCCGTGCTGAGCGAACACCTGGCCTGCTTCCAGGCGCGGACGGGCACCGTGCGGCTGGAGGGCCACGCCGACGAGCGCGGCACTACCGAGTACAACCTGGCCCTCGGCGAGCGGCGCGCGGGCGCCGTGCAGCGCTGGCTGACCATGCAGGGCGTGCTGCCCGGACGCCTGAAGTCGGTCACCTACGGCGAGGAGCGCCCCGCCGACTCCGGCCACGGCGATCAGGCCTGGGCGCGCAATCGCCGCGTCGAGATCGTCGTCTCGGGTTGACCCGCATGCGAGGAGACGAGATGCCCCCCACCCCCCACGCGCTGCTGGGCGCGCTCCTGCTGACCAGCGGCCTGATGACCGGCTGCGTGATGGATCGCACCGGCCAGAGCGCCACCGAGTCCTACCGGCGAGAGCTCGCCCTCCAGGGTGCGGCCTCCGACAACCTCGCGAATCAGTTCACGGCGGTGGACGCCCGCGTGGCGCACCTCGAGGAGGTCGGGCGCTCCCACGGCCGGCAGAAGATATTCGAGATGGACAGCCTTGAGGAGCTCCGGCGCGAGGTCGCCAACCTGCGGGGGGAGGTCGAGGTCCTTCGCAACGAGTACGAGCAGACCACCCTCGACGACTTCTCCCGCGCCGAGAGCGTGGACTTCCAGACCCGCTGGATCGAGGCCCGCATCGCCCAGCTTGAGGGGGCGCTGGGGATGGAGGCCGTCGCGCCGCCCTCGGGTGAGCCCGTCAACGGCCCTCCTGTGGGAGGCGCGGGCCCCGTAGACGGCGTGGTGGGCCCAGACGGCTCCGCGCCCCCGAAGCATCCGGGCGGCCCCCTCACTGCAGGAGAGGGCGCGCAGCCCCCCAAGGTCGACGGAGCGACGGGTCCGAAGGGAGCGGCAGCCGATGGTCCCAGCCCGGCCTCTCCCGAGGGCCTGCTGGGGTTGGCCGAGAAGCACCTGGCAGAGGGCCGCGAGGCTGCCGCCGAGGCTGTGCTGGAGCGCTTCATGGACCTCCACACGGACCACGATCGCACCGCGGAGGTCCTCTACCGCTACGCAGAGGCGTCGTTCAATTCCGGGCAATTCCCCACCGCGGTGGTGCGCTTCCAGAAGGTCATCGACGAGCACGGCAAGAGCTCCTGGGCGTCGTGGGCGATGCTCCGGCAGGGCGAGTGCTTCGAGGAGCAGGGCGAGACCAGCAACGCGCGGCTGTTCTACGAGGATCTGGTGCGGATGTGGCCGAAGAGCGACGCGGCCGGTGAGGCCCGGCAGAAGCTGAAGTAGGGCCTGCCCTTCCCAGATCTCTGGCCCGCGGGGTATGTGGGCGTTGCCCCCCGGGGGAGGTGGATTCGATGAAAAAGGCAGGCCGCAGCGGCGTTCATTGGTTGCCGGCCCTGGGGGTAGCGCTGGGGTTGCTCGTCGGCTGGTCCGCGTGGGCCGCCTGGCCCGACTCGTACCCGGGTCGGATCATGCTCCTGGAGGCCCTTCGCTACGACATGGCCTGGCCGGGGATCCCCCACAAGCCCGAGCTGGTGGCGAAGAAGTACAAGGAGGCCTGCGAGCTCAAGAGCGGCGCCGCCTGCAGCTGGAAGAAGTGGCAGGGCAGCTCCGGCGGAGATCTCGGCAAGGCGTCGTCGTTCTTCTCCAAGAAGTGCCCCAAGGAGCCGCTGTCGTGCGTGGTCGTGGGCTGGTCGAAGAGCCGCGACGAAGAGGGGCGTCTGATCCGCGACGAGTCGCGCGCCGCTGCTGCCGCCAGGTACTTCAGCCAGTCCTGCGAGAAGGCCTACGCCGCGGGCTGCACCGAGCTGGGACGCCTCCATGAGGAGGGGCTGGGCGTCCAGCGCGACCTCACCCGCGCCCGCAAGCTGTACGACGAGGGCTGCAAGGCCAAGGATCCCTGGGGCTGCTACCGCCTCGGCGAGGTCTACTACAACGGCACCGGCACCGAGCAGGATCTCGTCCGCGCCGGCAAGCTGTTCCGCCGCGCCTGCCAGGAGAACGTGCCCCACGCATGCGTCGCCATCGGCACCATGATGGAGAAGGGCAAGGGCACCGACCGCGACCCGCAGAAGGCCGCGAAGATCTACGGCGACGCCTGCTCCACCAACTACCTGGGCGGCTGCGCCCACCTGGGCCGCATGTACCACGAGGGCAAGTACATGACGTTCTCGCCCGAGCTGGCCCTCAACCTCTACAAGACCGCCTGCGACGGCGGCGACATCGTGGGTTGCTTCGGCGTGGCGAGCCTGTACGAGAGCGGTCGCATCGACGGTCACCGCGTCGAAGACGCCGTCGAGATCTACGAGTCGGCCTGCAACGACGGCCACGCGGAGGCCTGCGCGCGGGTGGGCCGCCTCTACCTCAAGGGGCGCGGGATCCCGCGCGACCCGGAGGTGGGCGTGGGCTTCGTCCGGCGAGGCTGCGAGGGCGGCAACGCCAACGGCTGTGACATCCTCGGCGCGCTGTATGAGCACGGAAACGGCGTCGACCTCAACCTGACCCGCGCCGTGACCCTCTACGAGCAGGCATGCGAGGGCGCCAGCGCCAGCGGCTGCTACCACATGGGCAAGCTGTACGAGATGGGCAAGGGGGTCCCGCAGGACAAGGCTCGCTCGCTCGAGCTCTTCACCGCCAGCTGCGAGGCCGGCGGCGGAAAGAGCTGCGGAGATCTCGCCCACCGCTACCTCAAGGGCGACGGCGTCGAGCGCAACCTGGGGCAGGCGCTCAAGCTGTTCCAGATGGCCTGCGACGGCGAGGACGGCACGAGCTGCGCCAAGCTGGGGGCGATGTACGAGCGCGGCAAGGGCGTCGCGCAGAACCTGCCCAAGGCCGCGGAGCTCTACCAGCTCGCCTGTCGGTCCGAGAGCGGCGCGGGCTGCTACCAGCTCGCCCGCCTGTACGAGAAGGGTCTGGGCGTGGAGCGCGACTTCGCGCGCGCCGCCGATGAGTACCGCACGTCCTGTGACCTCGGGTACAAGAAGGCCTGCGAGGTGGGCAGCTCGATCATGTTCCAGGCCCGCTACGAGAAACTCATCAAGAACGGGTTCAAGTCGAAGATCTGCCAGGTGTGGAGCTTCGACCCCGAGAACCCCGACCGCACCAAGCTGGTGGTGGATGTCAAGGGCGACCAGTTTCATGTGCTGGATGGCCCCCGCAAGGCTCAGACCGTCCAGTTCGTGAGCAGCGGAACCGAGTACGACAAGGGCAACGTCTACAAGGCCATCAGCAACTGGGCCATCGGGCCGTGGGGCAACGACGAGCTGAAGTTCCAGCATTTCGAGATCTGGAAGCACGCCGAGGACCCGATCGACTCGTTCCCCGGCAACAACTCGTTCTCCACCGACCGCCGCGACAAGAGCGTGATCATCTACTCCCGTGAGGAGGAGATGATGCAGCGCAACAGCGCCGAGAGCAAGTGCAAGTTCCCCGGCGGCGTGCCGCTGCTGACCGCCGAGCACTGCAGCGAGCTCCAGGCCCTCCTGGCGGCGCAGGCCATCACCTACTGCAAGGGCGAGTGACTGCCTCGGGCCCAGGCGGGGGCGCGATCCTCCGGACGGTCCCCCTCGGTCTCGTCTGGCCGACGCTGGACCCCTTCTTGTTCTGCGTCCACCACGACGACGACTACCCCGCCGGCGACGACGCGCTGGGTCCGGCGGCCTCGCTGGCCGGGCGCAACCTCGGCAACGACTTCGAGGTCCGCGACGGCTGGCGGATGTACCACGGCCGCACCGTCCCCGGCTTTCCCCGCCACCCGCATCGCGGCTTCGAGACGATCACGCTGGCCCGTCGGGGCCACATCGACCACTCCGACTCCCTGGGCGCCACCGCGCGGTTCGGGCGCGGCGACGTCCAGTGGATGACCGCCGGCCGAGGCATCGTGCACTGCGAGATGTTCCCCCTCATCGAGCGCGATCGGCGCAACCCGACGGAGCTGTTCCAGATCTGGCTCAACCTCCCTCGGGCCCGCAAGATGGTCCCGCCGCACTTCACGATGTTGTGGGCCGACACCATCCCCCGAGAGGTGTTCACCGACGCCCACGGCGGGACGTGCGAGGTCGTGACCGTCGCAGGCTCCGGAGCGCCTCGCCCGCCGCCCGCTTCGTGGGCATCAGAGCCAGAGAACCACGTCGCGATCTGGACCCTCGCGCTCTCCCACGGCGCGCGCTGGACCATCCCCGCCGCCCCGTCGCGGGTCGGGCGAATGCTCTACCTGTTCTCTGGAGGGAGCTTCTCTGAAGGGGGCGTGACGGTAGATGGACAGGCGCTCTCTCCTCGCACCGCCGCTGAGCTCAAGCCAGACGCGCCGGTCGACCTGCGCGCGAGCGGCGGACCAGCAGAGCTGCTCCTCCTGCAGGGGGCGCCCATCGACGAGCCGATCGCCCACCATGGTCCGTTCGTGATGAACACCCCCGCAGGGCTTCGCCAGGCGTTCTTCGACTACCAGCGCACCGGCTTCGGCGGCTGGCCCTGGGAAGAAGACGGGCCCGTCCACCCCCGCGAGCAGGGCCGCTTCGCGATCCACCTGGACGGCCGACGGGAGGAGCCCCTCGGCTGAGGGCCCGATGTCTGTCGTCGCTCTCCTGCTCGGGATCTCCGCGTTGATCCACCTCCTGCCGGTCGTCGACGTGCTGGGAGCCGACCGCCTGGAGTCTCTCTACGGCGTGTCGATCACAGACCCGAACCTCGCGCTGGCGATGCGGCACCGCGCCGTGCTGTTCGGCATGCTCGGCGTGCTCCTGTTGGCCGCCATCCCCCGCGAAGAGCTGCGAGCGGCCGCCATCAGCGGCGTCCTCGTCGCGGACCTCGCGTTCGCAGGCCTGGCGATGCGTACCGACGGCCTGAACACGCGCATGCGTCGCGTGGTCGTCGCCGACATCATCTCGATCCTGGCGCTGTCGGGTGCAGCGGTCCTCGAGACCCTCCACCTGTAAGACGGCTTCGCTTCAGTTCATCCGCCGAGAAGCCGTCGAGCCAGCGCCCGAGTCTCGGCGGCGTCTCCCCACAACGCGCTCCGGAGCGTCGGGGCAGCGGCGGCGCGCAGCAGGGCAGCGGCAGCGATCTGAACGACGGCCGGGCGCATATCCTGCTCGTCTCCGGGTGTCTTGAGCAGCGCGATGACCTCGTCGAGGAGCGGAACCAGCTCATCGCGGAGGGCGATCGCCACCGGCCCGTCGTCGTCCATCATCCCGCGGGTGACCACCTGCGCGAAGGCCGGTCGGGCCTCGAGGAAGTCCAGGAAGGCCGAGGTGATCGCGTCCAGTCGGGGCTGATTCCCGCCCTCAAGCGCGGCCTCCACCAGCCGCGCCCGCAGATCGTTGAACAGCCGATCGACCACCACCCGGTAGAGCGCCTCCTTGGTGCCGAAGTGGTACAGAAGCGAGGGACGACGGATACCGACGTCGCTCGCGATGTCCGCCAGCCGAGCCGGGGCATAGCCCCGCGCGCCGAACGCCCGCTCAGCGGCGTCGATGATGCGGATCTCGGTGGGGAGCGCCCCGGGTACAATGCGTGGACGAGCCATGCCCAGCCACTAATCTACTGGCGAGTAGCTTGCAACCACCCTGCTCACCCGCCTGAGGTCCCGCCACCGATGCCGGTCGGGGTGTCGTCCTCCTTGTCTCCGCAGGCGATCAGCGAGGCCGGTGAGCGGCAGGAGGTGGAGCAGCTTCATGGGGTCTCTCCAGGCAGGCCTCCTGGCAGGAATCTAACGGTGTTGTCCCCCGCCTGGGACGCGATCAACGGGTTACCGGCCTCTCCCGATTGTGGCGGTCGCCGCCCTGAAATCCCTGCATCGTGCCCAGAGAGACCCCATGAGCAACGCCATCGCCGACGTCGACCTCATCCTCCAGCGCGCCTATCGGTGGGCACGCGAGACCCCGGATCGCACCTACCTGACCCAGCCCTTCGGGGGCGACCGCGTCGAGGAATACTCGTGGTCGACGGTCATCGACCAGGCCCGCCGGATGGCGCGCCACCTGCAGTCCCTCGGGCTGCCCACCGGCAGCAACATCGCGATCCTGTCGAAGAACTGCGCGCACTTCGTGATGACGGATCTGGCGATCTGGATGGCGGGGTTCACCTCGGTGGCGCTCTACCCGACGCTCAACGCCGAGACGGTGGCGTACATCCTGGAGCACTCCGAGTCCAAGCTGCTGTTCGTGGGCAAGCTCGACACCTGGGACCAGATGCGGCCCGGCGTCCCCGCTGACATGCCCCGCATCCGGTACGAGCTGTCCCCTCCCGAAGACTGCGACGCCTGGGACGACATCGTCGGGCGCACCGAGCCCATCGACGGTCACCCCACCCGCGACGGCGAGGATCTCGCGCTGATCATCTACACCTCCGGCAGCACCGGCCGGCCCAAGGGGGTCATGCACAACTTCGAGGGCATGTCCATCGCCTGCCGGGGCCTGCAGCGCGCCCTCAACACCACGCGCGACGAGCGCATCCTCTCCTACCTGCCGATGGCCCACGCGATGGAGCGCTGGCTGGTGGAGTGCGGCTCGCTGTGGACCGGCTGCTACATCTTCTTCGCGGAGTCGCTGGACACCTTCGCGCATGATCTCCGGCGGGCGCACCCCACGCTGTTCATCTCGGTGCCGCGCCTGTGGATGAAGTTCCAGCTCGCCGTCAACAAGAAGATGCCCCCCAAGAAGCTCAACCGGCTGCTGAAGATCCCCATCGTCCGCGGCATCGTCCGCAAGAAGATCCTCACGACGCTCGGGCTCGACGCCGCGCGGTTCGCCGGCAGCGGCTCCGCCCCCATCCCCGCCGAGCTGATCGACTGGTACCGCGCCCTCGGTCTGGAGCTCCTCGAGGGCTACGGCATGAGCGAGAACTTCTGCTACTCTCATGTGTCGATGCCGGGCCGCACGCGCGTGGGCTACGTCGGCGAGCCCTACCCCGAGGTGGAGTGCCGCATCAGCGACGCCGGAGAGATCCTCGTCAAGAGCCCCGCCAGCATGCTGGGCTACTACAAGCAGCCGGAGCTTTCCGCGGAGAGCTTCACCGAGGACGGCTTCCTCAAGACCGGCGACCGCGGCGAGATCGACTCCCAGGGCCGCCTGCGCATCACCGGGCGCGTCAAGGAGCTGTTCAAGACGAGCAAGGGCAAGTACATCGCGCCCGCACCCATCGAGAACCTGCTCAACACCAACGACAACGTAGAGCTGTCCGTGGTGACCGGCTCAGGCCGTCCGGCCGCTCACGCGGTGGTGCTGCTCGCCGAGGACCTCGTCCCGCAGCTCTCAGACACCTCCGTTCGCGCGCAGGTCGAGAAGGATCTCTCCGCGCTGCTGCAGAGCGTCAACAAGCGGGTCGATCACCACGAGCACCTGCAGTTCATCGCCATCGCGCCCGACCGCTGGTCGGTTGAGAGCGGCCACCTCACGCCGACCATGAAGATCCGGCGTTCTGCGCTGGAGGATACGCACGGCCCGCTGGCCGACGATTGGTACTCCTCCGGCAAGAAGGTGATCTGGCCGGCGAACGCTTAGGAAACGCCGGAGCGCGGTCATGCGGTCTCCCGCTCAGTCGCACTCCCAGGGAAAGCCCAGCCCCCACAGCTCGCCGGTGCCCCACCAGTTCATCTCGACCTCTCCGAGCAGCAGCCCCCACGAGTCGGCCTCGGCCTGCCACTGGTAGACGTCGCTCTCGTCTGAGGCATACCACTCCCCCTCGGCGGTCGTCCGATCTCCGCCGTCGCGGAGCGTCACCTCGAGGCCGCCGCTGCTGTCGCTGTCGGCCCACCACTCGCCCTCGACCTCACCGCGCTCGCCGCCGTCCATCGCGGACCAGCTGCCCTCGATGACTCCGCCGTCCGAGTCGTAGCCGACGTCCGCTTCGATCTCGTGCGTGGCGAGCGAGAACCAGCCGTCGCCCTCCTGGACCGCGTTGCCTTCGTCGATGGTCAGCTCAGAGCCGAACAGCGCGACGTCCCGCCGCCCCTCCGCCCAGCCGCTGAAGGCGAGGTGGCCCCGCTCCGCCTCGACCTCTCCGAACAGCTCGCCGCCGGAGCCGTCGCCGTCCTCACCCCAGCGTCCGTCCAGCCAGCCCCGGCTGCCGTTGGTCTCCCACTCGGCCTCCAGCCACCCCGCTCGGCCTTGTGAGGCCCACTCGCCCTCCAGACTGCCCCAGGTCTCCCGGTCGTCCTCGCCCTCGATGATCAAGGTGTAGCGGAAAGCGCAGCCCTCCAGCTCCAGGGGCTCCGTGCTGGTGCTGGTGCTGGTGGTGCCGGTGATGGTGGTCGTCCCGGAGGTCCCGCCGGTACCGCTGGTTCCGCCGGTGCTTCCGGTGGAAGTGCCCCCGCCTCCGCTTCCGCCGCTGGTGACGGTGCTGGTGGTGGTGCCCCACGGCACCGCCTGAGGCGAGCTGCAGCCGAGGAAGGCAGCGGAGAGACAGATCGGGAAGAGTCGCATGGGGCCTCCGACGGTTGAAGATTCGCCCGGGTAACCACGGTTCCAGTCGCGACGTCCTGTACGGAGCGCAGTCGTCTGGAGCCGGAGGCTTCAGACGCAGACGGGTAGCGGTGGCAGCATGAAGGTAACGGAGGAGGGATCAGTCCACAGCTCCGTGGCTGTCGCAGTACCTCTCGTACCACTCCGCATGTGGGGTGTCCGTCGCAGGAAACGACGGGGTCGTGTGGATCTCGGATGCGCTGAAGCTCCAGATACGGGTCAGCACTCCTGGCGTGGTGTCGAGGGCTGACGCGCGCCCCGCCGACACCGACGCGAACCGCGCCTCTGACAGCACGCCGGCCTCCCCCTCCATCCGATCGACGAACATCCGTCGCGGAAAGCGGATTCGAGCCACCGCGTCGGTCTCGACCAGGAGCGTGTTCGCATCGGAGGCGCCGTCAGCGTCGGCGAAGACCCGCACCTGGCCCGCGTCCGAGGTGTCGGTGTCGGTCGCCCACGCGGCGTCGGATGTCGTGCCGTGATCGCCGGTCTGGAGCTGTCCCTCGGCGTCGATCTCCAGGATCCAGTCCCAGCGCTGCGCCGGGTCGGTGGGGCTCGTGTGGATCTCGCGGAGGCGCGAGCCTGTGGGGTCCTCGTACCGCACCGAGGGGTCGACTCCGGTGTCGAGATAGAGCGCGTCTCCCCAGGCCGGCAGGAGCGCTGCGTCGAGCTGCCCGACCACCGTCCACAGCGTGCCCGGGACGATCCCCTCGAACACCATGACCGCTGCCCCGGCGTCGTTCAGCGCCACTGCGGGATCGCCGCCGGTGGTGACGCGGCCGTGGTGCAGCCACCGCACCTCGCCCTCCGCGAGCTGACCGGCCCAGTACCAGAGGGTGCCCAGACCATCCGAGTGGACCTCGATCACCTGTCCGGAGCGGTTGATCGCCACTGCGGGATCCGACCCGGTCTCGCGCAGCGACGCCGCGCGGGTCGTCCCGTCGCCGCTCAGAACCACGAGCACGCGCTCCCGAAGTGCGTCGACGCCAGGCCAACCTGCGGAGACCTCCGCGGGCTCGACGAGCCGACTGCCGAACGCCGCCTCCAGCAGGCCGCCGAGGGCGGAGAGATCGCCAGCGGCCGCTCCCCCGTTGTCGGTGAGATCGTCTTTCAGATCGAGGGCCAACGTCAGCGGCGCATGCCCGGGGGTGTCAGCCGACCACGCCGACAGCTCCGAGAGCCAGTCCTCCAGGCGCTCTCCCTCCGGGTTCCCGCTGCCGAGTGAGACAGCATCCCCTGGCCACAGGTGACCCAGTCGATACCCCGCATCGGCGTAGTCGTCGTCGTGAACGTCCAGCTCGATGAACCGCACCCCGCTGTCGAGCTGCGTCCGGAGCGAGCCGCGCTCGCCCCCTTCGTAGGAATTGTGCGTGGCGCGAAACAGGGCCGCATCGAATGTCAGGTCCGGCGCCCCGGTGTCCCTCCCGGTGTCCAGGGTTCCCGTGGAGGAGGTTTCCGTGGAGTGCGTCGCCGGGGAGGTGTCACTGCCGCTGGAGTGCGCGCCAGGACTACCAGAGTGCCCCCCGGGATCCTGCTCCTGAGTCTGGGGCGTCGGCGCGCATCCCGCGAGGAAGGCGGCCAGTCGGACGGTAGAAGCCAGTGTTGAGGAGTTGGCCGATCTTTTTTGGCCCCGCGGAAGAAAAATCATCGAGAACCACGATGAGCTGGAGATCTTCATTCGCATCAAACACCAGGTTCCGCGAGCGACTTCAACATCTTCTCTGGAGCATCCGAAACCCCTCTTGACCGGGAAGGTCGGCACCTCACCCTCAGCGGGAGGTGGATGGCTTGTCCCCTGGCATCCATCACATCCGAGTACACCGTGTCCTAGCGCCCTCCGAGAGCCAGACAGCATCCAACCACCGACCGGTGGACCAGGACTGCTGTGTCATCGGTGAGCAAAGGTACATCGCCGATGAGCAAAGGCTAACGCCAGGCTCAGCGCAGGTAATAGGACATCTCGTTGACTCCCCGGAACGGAGCGGTGCTGTTCGGCGCCTCCGCGTCGCCGGACGGGCAGCGCTCTGCCACCGTTCCGCCGTCGATGTCAGCGGTGGTTGTGACGTAGTTCGCCATCGGGCGAGGCGCGTCCCAATACCCGCCCTGGTAGGTGGGGCACGTGGCGCAGCACGAAGCGTAGAACCACGGCACTCCGTACTGGGGAGCCTCGGTGCAGGAGACCCCCTCCGCGCTGGAGTCCGTCGCGACCATCTCGGAGCTGGTGAAGATCCACACGTCGGAGACCACGTCCGCGATCGTGGTCGCGCTCTCGTCCACCGACAACACCCCGTCGGCCAGGTAGTTCAGCGGCTCACAGTCCTCCGCGCTGTCCGCGTCGCGCGCCACGAGCACGAGCAGATGCTCACCGGACGACACCAGCGGCCAGATCGCGCCCGCGGCACGAAACGCGCTGCCCGGCTCGGGATCGCCCAGGGTCTCCCCGTACCAGGTGGCGTAGTCCGTCCACAGGGCCTCGGTCTCACCCCAGTCCCAGACCGTCCGCTGGACCAGGGTCCAGCCGCCGCCGCTGGTGGTCATGTCGCACCACACCTCGGTGGTCGGGAGCCCCCCGTCTTCGCCATCCGGATCGATGGAGTAGCGGCCATCGCTCGTCTCGCCGTCCGCGAGGAGGGCCGCACACGAGCTGCCCTGCGCACACTCCCCGCTGACGCCATCGCAGTCGCGATCCCCATCCCCGCAGGCCTCTGCCGCGTCGGGGTGAATCGCAGGATCCGCGTCGTCACAGTCCCCGCCGTTCGTCGAGCTGCCCGCCGGCTGATCGCAGGCCACCGTGACCGGCTCCAGCGGGTCTCCGTATCCGTCTCCGTCGGCGTCGACGTAGAACAGGCCGGTCACCCCCTCGTCGGTCAGTCCATCGCAGTCGTTGTCGAACCCGTCACAGACCTCGTTGGCGGCAGGGCTCAGAGCAGGGTTGGTGTCATCGCAGTCGTCCCCGCCCGAGGCGGTCGACGCGAAGCCATCTCCGTCGGCATCCACAGGGGAGATCGTCGCGTCGGTGTCGACGCTGCCGGTCTCTCCAGGGGCCGCCGGTCCCACCCCCGCCTGGCAGGCGCACAACCCCGCCACGATCAGCCACACCGCCAGATTCTCATCGGCCATCGGTCCTCCCCGGTCGCATGCCTGGAGCGTATCATCCCCCCGTCCGGGTTTCGGAGGGTCGCGTGAACCTCGCGAGCGCCGGAGCTGGCTTGATGGCGACCGGGGTGGCCCTGGGAGCGTTCGGCGCCCACGGCCTCGATGGGCGCGTCGACGCGGATCTGCTGTCCACCTGGCGCACGGCCTCCGACTACCACCAGATGGGCGCGCTGGGTCTCCTGGCGCTGGGCATACGCCCCCTCCCGCCCGCTCTCTCCCGCCCCGGCCTCCTGATCGCCGCCGGCACCCTGATCTTCTCGGGCTCTCTCTACGCCCTCGTGCTCACCGAGCTCCGCTGGCTGGGTGCGCTCACCCCGCTCGGGGGCCTGTCCCTCATCGTGGGGTGGGCCTGGCTTGGCTGGGTCTTGAGAGCCCCGACCGCTCATGGGGACCACGCGTCCCCGCTCTCCATCCCGGCTGCGCCGGGTCCACCCCCGACCAGTGAGGTGCCGATGCGCTGAGTGAGTCTCCTGGACGATCACGTTTGATCGTCAGTTGGACTCGTGCGCCTGCAGCGATTGGATTCGTGCGCCTGCAAGGTGCGCGGACTGGTTCGTGCTGTCCGCTCCTCCCAGGAGCGGTCCCCGGACACCTCTGTCTGCAGGTTCCCAACTCCGTATCAGATTCAGATTCATCGCTGTCTCCCCGGCCGGACGCGCCTTGGCGTCGGGGATGGACACCTCTGTCTTTCTGTATCTTTTTGACCTCAAAATTTCGTTGGATAACACCCCATCGGTCGTGCCTGATTGAAGTTTAGGAAAAAGTCTACTTCAGCCCTCTCTCCCCTGTCCTGTTCCAGGATTGAAAATTGCGTGAAAATACAGTACCAACCGGCATTCCAAGACCACCAACGAGCCCCGTTTCAACCATTCCCCAAAGAAACTTCAAGTTGCCCGTTCAACTACAGTCGAGGACCATCCGAAGAGATGTATGAGGTCTCTACATCTCGTAGAATCTCAACCCTCAATCACCCAAACGGAGAAAACTCACAATGAGTCTCACCGTACGGACCAACATCGCAGCGATGATGGGTTCTGGCTCTTTGGGCCGGACCACCGACTCGCTGTCGTTGACCCTCAACAGGGTGTCTTCGGGCCTGCGCATCACACGCGCAGCCGACGACGCCGCCGGCCTTGGCGTGGCCACCAACCTCGAGGCTGCTTCAATCAGCACCTCGCAGGCGATGCGAAACGCCAACGACGGCATCTCCATCATCCAGACCGCTGAAGGTGCCTCGAACGAGGTCGTCGATATCCTGCAGCGGATGCGCGAGCTGGCTGTCCAGAGCTCTTCGGAGACCCTGGCCAACTCCGAGCGCTCCTACATCCAGGACGAGTTCGTCTCGCTCCGCTCCGAGATCAGCCGCATCTCGGATGTCACCGAGTTCAACGGCCTCGCGCTGTCGAACGCGTCGACAACCCTCAATGTTCAGGTCGGTGTCAACAACGATTCTGCTAGCCAGATCGGCATCACCCTGGGCAACCTGGCGACCAGTCAGCTCGGCATCAACTCGTCGACGCTGCTGACCACCTCTGGAGCACAGACCGCTCTGGACGCCATCGACTCAGCGCTGGATACCGTAAACGGCTACCGAAGTGATCTCGGTTCCGTACAGAACCGGTTGGACTCTGCGCTGAACAATGCTGAGACCTACATGCAGAGTGTCGAGGGCGCGCGCTCGGCCATCGAGGACGCGGACTACGCGGACGAGACGGCTGAGATGACGAAGTTCCAGATCATGCAGCAGGCCGGCATTGCGGCACTGGCGCAGGCCAAGAACATGAACCAGTCGGTGGTGTCGCTCCTCGCCTGATGGCGTGAGCTCATAGCTACTGGTGGCGGGGCCCCCCCCCCCCCCCCCCCCCCC
>CAYXGP010000005.1:41843-64655 GCA_964464515.1 uncultured Enterobacterales bacterium | reverse complement strand
GGTGGGGGGGGGGGTGGGTTTTTTGTTGGGGTTTTTATTTTGTTGGGGGGGGGGCGGGGCCCCGGGGGGGGGGGGCGGCCCTCCTTTTCCCCGTCAGGTCACTTCCTGAGCGGGGCATTCGTGTTTCTGCGCACAGCTACAGGGCCTGCAGCTCCACGCCTCTGTCAGGAGTCTGAGCGCCTACGACAGGGCAGACAGATCCCACGGACGGCCCTGACGGGTCGGAGCGGACACCGCTGCAGCGACGGCGTCAACAAGAAGAGCCGCGCTGGGCGCGGCTCCAGAGACCATCGGTCTGGGGAGACTACTTCCCGACCGCTGCCGAACCCGAGACATGGACCTCGTACGGCAGCGAGATCTTGCGATCGACGTTGTCGCCGTTGAGCGTGAGCTTCGGATCGGTGCTGGTGTCGATCGACAGCGCGTACTCACCCAGAGCGCCCGCGCAGGACCCGTAGCTGGCGACGACCACCTCGTAGGCCGTCCCCGCTGCGGTGAAGCTCACCGACGGGCAGGAGTACTTTGGCGGCGGGAAGGTGCAGTCGAAGCTGTCGTCGGCTTCGCCGATGGTGCAGGACTCGCCGTCGTTGACCCACATCCAGGGGTCGAAGGCGGTGCCGTCGGAGACGGTGTCCACCGTCACGCTGACGCCCTCGCCGGGCACCGTGGTGATGTCCCAGACATCCACCACGTAGTACCAGTCGTAGCCGCTGGTGCCGTCGCCGGGCAGGTTGCCCTCCCCCACCCAATCACCGCCGAGGTTTCCGCCCCCGTCAGCGACGGACTCCGAGCCGCAGGAGTCGTCAGAGTAGTTCTCGAAGTAGTCGTAGCCGGACGAGGCGAGGTTCCAGGACAGCGTGCTGCCGTCGAACGTCGCGGAGCCGTCGGAGACGTAGTAGCTGCCCTCGTAGGTCAGCCAGGAAAAGTAGGGACCGGGGTAGTAGTAGCTGTAGTAGGAGCCCGTGTAGTCGATGCCATAGCCCCAGGCGAGCACGTTGTTGTAGTCGTAGCCGTAGTAGTCGGCGGTCTCCCAGAACGCGAGGAACTGGTCCGTGTAGCCCTCCCAGCCGCCGGTGTATGACCAGTAGTACGGGTGGCTGCAGTCAGCGGCGCTGTTGTCGGCGGTGACCGTGGGGGCGATCTCGAAGGCGAAGGTGCAGTCGTCGCAGTCTCCGGTGTAGGCGGTGCCCTCAAGCTGCGTGACGGTGTCGCACGAGGTCGCGCCGTCTATGACGGTCTGTACGCTCACCTCACCCGAGAACGACGTGAAGAGGTGGCTCGGACCGCCGCTTGTGGTGCTGCCGCTGGTACCACCAGACGTGGTCCCGGTCGTTCCAGTGCCGGTGGAGTCGATCGTCTCGTCCTTGTCAGTGCAGGCACCGAGAGACAGCGCGACCGCGCATGAGATGAGGGAGAACGAGACGCGCATGACAACTCCATCGGGGGTTCTCAAGGGACTATCCCAGCCCCCACCGTCCCGCAGCCCCGCTGCTGGGGGGGCGCCTGCAGCACCCGCAGGATCAGCTCCGCGCGTAGGAGGAGCGGATCGGCAGACAGCGGCGGGAGGTCGCTCCGGGCCACCGTCTCCACTCCGTGCATCGGCACGCCGTCGGCGTGAACCCGCAGCGCTGCGCGCTGCCGGGCCATCAGTCCGACCTGAAAGCGCTCCGCGGGGCCGAGCGACTCCGCCACGTCCGGCTGTACCCCGCCGCCGTCCAGATCGCGGGAGAGGCGCCGACCGCTGGGCAGCGTCCAGACCTGATTGGTGTACTGCACCGCGTACCCACGCTCGGGCTCTGATCGGATCGCCTGGGCCAACCCCTTGCCCCAGGTGGGCTCCCCGATGACGACCGCGCCAACGCGCTCCTGCAGGGAGCCCGCGAGGATCTCCGCCGCCGAGGCGGTGTCTTCATCGACGATCACGACCACCCGCGCGTCCTCCAGCGCATGCCCCTCGACGGCGTGGTTCCAGGGGATCAGCTCCGCGCTGGTGTCACCCGAGGTCTCCGGCTCCACCCGACCTTCCAGATCGGCCAGGATCCCGTCAGCGATGAAGCGGTCGGCGATCTGCACCGCCGCGTTGACGTCTCCCCCCGGGTTGCCACGGAGGTCGAGGATCACTCCGAGCCCCGGCGCGGCGATCGGCTCGGTGAGCGCGTCGAAGTCCGCCTCGGACCGGGCGCGGAATCCCGTGATGCGCACATAGGCCACGGCGGGGTCGAGCAGCGGCGACCAGGCGTTGTCGTCCCCGCGCTCGAAGCCCTGCACCGTCTCCAGGACGACCGGCCCGCGCGTGAGCGTGACCGCGAAGACGTTCTCGGCGTCCCGCCGAGCGGTGATCTCCACCCTGCTGCCCACCGTCCCGGTCAGGTGCGCCGCCGCAGCTGCCTCGCGCGCGTCGGCGGGCAGGGACTCCAGCAGGAGCGTGCGCGCGTCGTCAGAGATCTTCACGATCTGATCTCCCTGGTGCAGACCGGAGGTCCACGCCGGGCTGTCGGGCAGCGGACGGGACACGCGGACGCGGCCCTGCGCGTCGGTGCTCAGCTCCAGGCCCACCCCCAGCCGCACCCCCTCGTGGTGGGCGCGCCATGAGGCGATCTCCGCGGGCCAGACCGCGCGGGTCCACGGGTCGAGCGCGGCGAGGCCCGCGTCCATCCACTCGGCGATCACGAGCTCCGCGGGGAGCCCCGCGTCGCCCCCGGCGGACACCGCAGCGGACAGCGCGTCCTGGAGACGGCGCAGGTCTTTGGGAGCAGCCTGCGGGACCGACAGCGCGGACGCCCCGGGCCAGCGCTCCTGCACGCCAGCGTCTTCGGAGACCTGCGCGAGCCGGCCGGCGCCGGCAGAGGCGATCCGCTCCCAGGGCGGGTCGATCACATACTCCGCGTCCAGCCGCTCCAGGATGGCGTGGGCCGCCGACACCGTGACACCTTCCCAGCCCTCCCGCGTGACGGGCCAGCGCTCCTCCGCGTAGCGCTGCGCCACCGCCGCGCGCGCGCGCACGTCCTCCCAACGGTCACGCTCCGCTGGGTCCAGCTCCGTGAGCAGCCCAGCGATCTCCTCGCGCTCCGACGGCGCAGCCGTGGTCGCCGCCGAGGCCAGCTGCGCGCGGAGGCGACCCAGCTCGGGATGCTCCGGCGCCAGCTTCAGGCCGGCCTGCAGGGGAGGCGCGGCGTCGGCCGGGGCCCCTCGCGCCATCGCCTCTGAAGCGGCGGAGACCAGCATGTCCAGCTCCACCGCGCGCAGCTCCTCCCGCTCGGGCTCCAGCGCGTCGATCCGATCGGCCAGCTCCAGCCACTTCTGCGGAGCGCTGCGCTTCTCGCGCATCTGGGTCAGAGCCACCTCGAACTCCGCGCTCGCGAGGACAGGCGGCTCCGGCCCGCAGGAGAGCAGCAGAAGCGCGACGGGGACGGCTCGGAGAGGGGGCATTCGCGACTCGACAGCCCCGACCAGCCAGGGTTCCGCGGATCGGCGGCGGTGGTCGACCGGGTAGACTTGGTGGCATGTTACCGGCTCTTCTTCTGCCAACGGCGCTGGCTGCCACCACGAGCGACTGTGTGGTCCCGCTCGTCCTGCGCGGCCACCTCCCCAAGATGGACGACACCGACGTCCCCCTGGACGTCCGCGCGTTGCTCGCGATGATCGGCGCGGGCGAGGCCGAGGACTTCTCGCTCTCGCTCTCTCCAGACGACGGCGCGGCGCTCACCGGCACCAGCGACGGGTGGTGCTACGCGCACGAGGGGGACCACGAGGTCCACTGCACCCTGCTGTTCACCCCCGATGAGCCCCTGCTGGCGGACACCCGCTACCGGCTGATCGCCACCGCCACAGAGACCTACCAGGGCGATCCCCACGCGCGCCTGGAGGCGCGCTTCACCACGGGATCGCACGAGCTCACGCCCCCGAAGACCGCGCCCGTCGCGGAGATCACGGCCGTAGGCCCCCGAACGCAGTCGGTGGAGCCCTGCGACTGGACCGGCGCGACGCAGGTCGATCTCCATGTGGAGCTGGCAGAGACCGACCCCACCGGGCGCAGCGTCCTCCAGGTCTTCGAGGAGGCTGATGACGGAACGCTGTCCAACGTCCACACCATCTTCATCGACGGCAGCGGGACCTCCATGGACTTCCGGCAGGTGCTCCCGCCCGGAGATGAGGAGCCGCGCTGCTACCGGGTGCTGCAGGAGAACGCCGCCGGTGGGGCGTCGCCGCTGTCCGAGGCGGTCTGCACGGATGACTCCGCAGGCACCACCGGGCCGACGACCGACACCGGCTCGAGCGACACCAGCTCGAGCGACACCGGGCCGGACGATCCACAAGCAGGCGACACGGCGGGTACAGCAGACACAGCGGACGAACCATCCGAGCCGGCAGCCGTCCCTCCGCGGGGCTGCGGCTGCGCGGGCGGCCCGTCACCGTGGCGTCATTGGCCGCTGCTCGCGGGCCTGTCACTGTTAGTGATACGATCGCGGGCCGCCTCTGCAACAAACGCTGCCTCGCGCCAACGCTCTCCCCGGGGAACCCCATGCCCAGAGTGACCGATCGCCACGGACGCCCCGTCTCCGGGCAGATGCCCGGTCTCGTCGAGGCCATCGTGGTCGACAACGTCGATCCCGAGCAGCTCGGACGCATCAAGGTGAAGTTCCCCTCGCTGCCGGACATGCCAGAGAGCTTCTGGGCTCGCCTGAACATGCCGATGGCCGGTCAGGAGCGGGGGTGGATGACCATCCCCGAGATCGATGACGAGGTGCTGGTGTCGTTCATGCACGGCGACTTCAACCACGCCATCGTGCTGGGCAGCCTGTACAACGGCGTCGACACCCCGCCCTACGCCAACGAAGATCAGGAGAACAACCTCCGCGTCTTCCAGTCGCGCAGCGGGCACCGGCTGACGTTCGACGACACCGCCGGCGCCGAGCGCATCGAGCTGATCCTCCACAACGAGGAGATCAAGGTGATCTGGGACTCGGCGGAGAAGGTCCTGTCGGTCTACAGCGGCAAGGACATCATCATCGAGGCCAAGGAGACGATCTCCTTCAAGTGCAAGGACTTCAAGCTGGAGGCCAGCAACTCCATCTCGATGGAGTCCGGTCAGAGCACCGACATCAAGACGGGCACCAGCGCGTCTGTCAACGGCGGCTCCGATCTCACGCTCAAGGCCTCGATGACCAACATCAACTAAGGTCATCCCAGAAAATGATCTTTCCACCATCGACGCGGATGCACTTCCCCCAGCGGTTCGCCACGCTCTCGAAGTATCCAGATACGACAGCGAGCGACGCACGCCAGTGGACCCGGGGCCTCGCAGGCCGAGCCTCACGCGGGGCCGCCCTTACGCCGATCATGGGAGACTTCTTTCCCTGGAGCGGCCTTAGGCCGATCATCGGAACGTTCTTTTCCTGGTCCGGCCTGAGCGGCCGCGCAGCAACCAGACGGCCGTACAATGCGAGGCCGCAGAGAATCGAGAGACCCCATGATCCGAGGGACCCCATGATCCGAGGAACCCCATGATCCGAGGAACCCCATGATCCGGGGAACCGTGGTCGGTATCGTGGTCGACAACGTCGATCCCGATGGGATGCACCGCGTGAAGGTGGAGTTCCCGGTAGACAGCGACGAGGGCCTGCAGAGCTCCTGGGCGCGCATGCTGAGCCCCATGGCCGGCAAGGATCGCGGACTGGTGATGCTGCCCGAGATCGGCACCGAGGTGGTGCTGGCCTTCGCCTACCAGACGATGTCTCCCTACGTGCTCGGCGCGGTCTACAACGGCGGCGATGACAAGCCCGAGCCCTACCACAACGACGACGAGAACGACGACAAGCGGGCCTACTGGTCGCGCAACGACCACATGATTCTGTTCGACGACACCGCGGGCGCCGAGAAGGTCGAGCTCGGCGCGCAAGCCACCACGCGGCTGGACATCACCTCAGGCGTGATCTGGCAGTCGCTCGACTCCTCTCAGAAGACGATCACCGAGTACTGCGACGGCGACACCGAGTGGGAAGCCATCGAGAACATCTCCTTCAAGTGCACGGACTTCAAGCTGGAGGCCTCGCAGACCATCTCGATGGAGGCCGGGCAGACCGGGCGCTTCAAGTCTGGTCAGTCCACGAAGATCGAGAGCGGCAGCACCCAGAAGTACGAGGCGGGGATCGTGCAGATCAACCCCAGCGCGCCGCCTCCCGACCCCGATCCGCCGCTGGACCTCCCCGAGCACAAGCACCCGCCCACCAAGCCGGAGTAGCGGCGCACAGTGCCCGGCGTACAGCGTCAGTCCCCCCAGCCCCGCCAGTCATCCCCCCGGCCCTCCGAGGGCGCGCGGTTCTTCCCGCCAGACCGAACCATCCGCCGCGCGCGTCGGATCCTGGCGCCGCTGAAGCGCTACCACCAGCACCAGGTGGTCGGTCTGGAGCACATCCCCCGCTCGGGCCCGGTGCTGCTGGTGCTCCACCACAGCCTGGCGACCTACGACGGCCTGCTGCTGGGGATGACCATCCTCGATCAGGTCGGCCGCGCTCCCCGCGGCCTCGGAGACAACGCGATCTTCCGAGTCCCCTGGCTCCGCGGCGTGGCACGGCGGGCGGGAATCGTGCCGGCCTCCCCCCACGCGGGAGCGGAGCTGCTGGCCGCGGGCGAGCTGGTGGCGGTGGCGCCGGGCGGGATGCGCGAGAGCCTGCGCACGCGCGATGAGCGCTACCGGGTCGCCTGGTCCGACCGCCGCGGCTTCGCTCGGCTGGCGCTGCGCACGGGCGCGCCCATCGTCCTGGCGGCCTGTCCCCGCGCCGACGACATCTACACGGTCTACCCGAGCCGCATCACGCGCGGAATCTACCAGCGGTTCCACCTCCCGCTCCCCGTCTTCCGCGGCCTGGGACCCACGCCGCTCCCCCGCCCTACGGCGCTGGTCCACCATGTGGCGGCGCCCCTGCGGCCCCCTGCTCATGACCCCGCAGATGAAGAAGCGCAGATCGCCGCCTTGCACGCAGCGGCCACCGCGCGCATGAAGGCGCTGCTCGCTCGCCGATGAGTGCGCGCCTCGCCGCAACACCCGATACATTGACCGACGTCATGTCTATCGCCTCCCCCTCCAGCCTCCCTTCCCGCCGCGTTCGGCTGGCCGGAGCCACGCTCGCCCTGTCGTTCGTGCTGGGTCTGCCCGGCGCGCTCGCGATCGAGGCCGTCGCGCTCTCTCAGGGGCTGACCGGGAGCGCCCTGCTGGCAGGCCCCGCGCTCTATGGGCTGTCGTGGCTGCTGTTCGGTCTCGCGGTGGGCATCGGCGGACGGGAGCTGGGCACGGTCGCACTGCGCCGCCGCCGCTGAAACGGAAGACCATGCGACTGTTCGGCCAGCTTCAAGCCCCCTGGGCCCGAGTCGAGGGCTGCATGGGGCGCCGTCTCGCGGTGGGCGGACAGGGCAGGTGGGTGGCAGCCTGCGCGACGCAGCCCCGGGAGACGCGTCGGGAGTCGACCGGCGGCCTGGCGATCTGGGAGATCTCACCGGGGGTCCCCCCGCGCCTCGCCATGGCGCACCAGCGCCCCGATCTGGTCGGCGTCACCGATCTCGCGTTCATCTCGGATGAGCGCCTGGTGTTCGGCGGCCTGATGGGCCTCGGCGCCCTCGACATCGCGCGGAACGCAGTGACCACGGCGGGTGGACCGTCTGTGCGGCGCCTCGCAGTGGTGCCGAGCGGGCTGCTCCTGATGGGACAGTCCGGCCTCCATGTGCGCGCGCTCGGACCCGACGCGCCGCTCGTGGCCTTCCCCGAGGCGCAGGGGATCCGCCTCACATCGATGGCGCTCGACCCCGGAGGCCGCCGAGTCGCCGTCGGCGGTCAGGATGGGCAGGTGAGGATCTTCGAGGTATCGACCCGCAAGATGGTGGCGCGATTCGCCGTCGGACAGCAGCCCATCGTCGCGTTCGGCGCCGAGCACCTCGCGGTGGGCTACCAGCGAGGAGGACGAGGCCGGCTCGCGATCCGCCAGACCCGCGGGCGGTGGCCCACGATCGCGGAGATCGATGATCTGAACGGCCCGATCGCCGATCTCGTGTTCTCGGACGACGGGGCCCTCGCCGCGGTGACCGCGCGCAGCCGTCAGCCTGCGGCGCTGCTGCTCATCGACGTGGCCCGCGCCGCCGTGGTCGGCGAGTGGATGGAGTCGGTCAGCGAGCCCGTGTCCGTCGCGTTCGGCGACATCTGGATGGCCGCGCTCGACCGGCGACGCGGCTGTCTGCATCTATGGGCCCGTAGTTGAATACTCGGGAGTCTGCTCATGTTTCGACTGTTTCTGCTGGGGCTGCTGGCCTGCGGCCCCGACCCCATCGCGGTCCGCGATCAGACGGTGACCGCGGCCTGCGGCATGTGTCAGCTCAATCTGCCCGACACGCGCGGGTGCTACTGGGCGGTCGAGATCGACGGCAAGGCGTATCCGGTGACGGGACCCACGCCGAAAGACCACAAGAACCACGCGCCTGACGGGATGTGCAACGTAAAGAGAGAGGCGGTGGTGGACGGGGAGATCCGGGGCGCGACGTTCGTGGCGCGCCGCTTCGAGCTGAAGGGGTTGCTGGAGGCGGTGCCGGAGAATCCACGGTACACCGAGGCGGACATTCACTGATCAGCGCTCTGCGAACACCAGCGTCTCATACAGGTCCTTTCCGCTGTGCCGCCTCCGAAACCGCTCCAGCTCTGACACCTGCCAACCCAACCCTTCGAACAGCCCCGCCAGGATCTCGTCCGTGGCCACATACACCCCCTTGAGCCGAGAGTTCCCCACGACATATGCAGCGCGGGCCCCGGGCCGGGTCAGCCCTTCCAGCGCGCGGATCTGCCGACTCAGCAGATTGGCGTACTTCATCAGGTAGTTCGCCATCAGGTTGTCCCGCGCGCGGATCTCGGCCACGGTCTCGCCAGCAGCCGCGGCGACGGCCGGGTGCTCGGCGGCGATCTCTCCCTTCGCGAGCATGGCCGTTGCGGTCCCCCACGTTCCGCCGATCGTCCGCTTGTCCAGCACTGTCGCTTCGCTCCTCCCGGTGAAGAACTCGAAGAAATAGAGATGGGGCCGGGTGTTCCACACGTAGCTGTAGCGGTTCGGGTAGGGCGGCGAGGTGACCACGACGTCGGCGCGCCAGTCCACCTCCGGAGGTGATGTAGAGTCGGCCAGGTCGACCGCCTGCGTCCGCGCTCGGGGTGCAGAGACATCATCGATCATCCGACCGGCGTGACGAGCGTAGATCTGCCAGGCGTCGATGACGTCGTGGGTGCGATCGATGAAGTGGAGCTGGAGGCGACCCAGCGTGACGTTGGTGAGGTCAGGCACCAGCGCGCCAGCGAGCGCCAGGCGGAAGAAGTCCCGAACGGTGGGATCTGCGATGGCCTCGATCTGCTCACGGATGATCAGCAGATCCCCCAGGACATCCGGCCGCCACCACCGGTAGACGTTGTGGATGGTGGGGAGGCGATGGGGGCGCTCCTCCAGAGGGACGCCCGCCAGCTCCCGACGCCGCGCCCGGAACCCCGCGCCCTGCGCCGCGAGACACTCCGAGAGCGCCGAGACGGGACCGGGATCGGTCAGCGAGACCCTGCAGACGAACTGGAGCAGCGGGTTGATCTCAAACCCCCGGCACGATCGATCCAGGTGCCGACACGTGATCGCGGTCGTCCCCGCGCCGCTGAACGGGTCGAGCACCCAGGCGTCCGGCCCGGCATCGAGTCGCTGCAGCGCGTGGCGGACCAGCTCGGGTCCGTAGCTGGCGGTCAGCCGGAACCACCGATGAATCGGCGCGTCCACGCCGCCCTTGAACGTCGAGCGCCCGACCTCCAGCGGACGGAACACCGTCCGGTCGCTGAACCGACTCGTCACGAGCGCGCCGACTGGACAGCGAACCCGGGGCCGCCGACTGCAGACTCGACAGAGCTCAGCCGCGCCAGCGTCACGTCGGTCAGCGTGTCGAATCGGGGGTGGTCAAGCGCCTCGGGGATCTGCACCAGCACCGCGCGGCGATCGCCGCCGTCCGCGGCGTTGAGACGCAGCACCGCCTCTCCGGTGGTTCCCGTTCCGGCGAAGAAGTCCAGCACGACGTCACCCGCGCACGGCCGCGTCGCCAGCCGCAGACAGCGCGTCACCAGCCGCGTTGGTTTGGGGTTCATGTCCGGCGCGTCCGGTCCCACCCGCGCCCGCAGCTCTCGCGTCGCCTCCTGGTTGTGGCCCACCTCGGCGTGCGGCCACCAGGTCCACCCGGTCGCCCCCTCGTTCTCAGACAGGAACCGCTTCATGCGCGGCCTGCGATCGCCGTTCCTGCCGAACCACAGCCGCCCGTCAGCGCGCAGCGCGGCCAGCCGCTCGGCCGACATCGCCCAGCATCGCCCCTCGGGCGGACCCACCGCCCGCCCAGATGGCAGCGCCACTTCGTAGAACTGCGTCGGCGTCGCGTGCCCGGTCTGACCGGTGAGATCCACCGAGGCCCAGGGGCCCCGTGGATCGCTGTCGGGGTTGCGGAAGTCCCGACGCCGCTCGTCGCGCAGCGGCACCCGCCCCAGCTCCACCTGGCCCGCGTCCCGCGCCACCACCAGCAGGTAGTCGTGGGCCGACCCCAGCGACACCCGCGCGTCGGGAGACGTCCGCCGCTGCCAGACCACCGACGCCAGGAAATTGTCTTCGCCGAACACCTCGTCGAGCAGGTGGCGCAGATTGTGCACCTCGCTGTCGTCGATGCAGACGAACATCACGCCGTCATCCCTGAGCAGCTCGCGGGCCAGGATCAGCCGCGGCAGCATCATCGACAGCCAGGGCGCGTGGCGCGCGCCGCGGGTCTCGGCGTCCGGTCCGCGCTGCCCCGTCAGCCGCAGGTACGTCCGTCGCGTCAGGCGGTAGCGATCGCGGTAGGCGAAGTCCTCGCCGCGGTTGTAGGGCGGATCGATGAAGATCATCCGCACGCCGCCGGCCAGCTCGGCCAGCAGGGCCTTGAGCACCGGCAGGTTGTCGCCCGCGATCAGGCGATGGGGTCCGTCGCCATGGAGCGGGCCCAGACGCGCGGGGGACACGGTCTCGGCTCTGGAGCGCGCTTCGGCGTCGCCCAGCCATCGCAGGCCAAAGCGCGGGGGAGGTTCAGGGGGCATCGGCGGGATGCTACCACCCGATCGGCGGCGGAGATCACCGACGCGGGCCCATCAGCCGGCGACGACGCAGACCTCATCGCTGGCGGTGCGCCCCGACTGGTCCTCGACCATGATGGAGAGACAGAGCGACTCCCCGCTCAGCAGCTCGGGCGCGGTGAGCTGCTCGGGGTTGGATGCAAGGTCCGAGACGTCCAGATGACAATACAGGTCGAGAGACTGACAGCGACACTCTTCAGCGCAGCTCGCCGCCACGCGGTTGTGACCGACGCAGACCTCTTCGGACGCCGCCGGCCAGCGGCCTCCGACCTCGATCTCGACGAACGAATCCATGTTGTCGAACAGCACCGCCGTCACCAGATGGTAGCCGCCCTGGGGCCCATGGATGATGCTCAGCTCCTGCCCTTCCGTCAGCGGCTCCCACTCGTCGGTCCCGGTGCCGATCTGGGCTGCGGTCGCCTCTCCTTCGCAGCTCTCCGCCGCGACGAGGGAGGAGTCGGCGCCGTGATTGCCCAGGCAGGCGGGCCCGAGCAGGGTGATCGCCGGGAGTAAGGCGCGCGCGATCCGCATGGTCCCATCGCTATCCCAGGCCCACGTCTTCAGCGCGGAGTCGCCGATGTGCGGTTGCGCCAGCGCAGCTTCGAGCAGGACCAGCGCCCGCCGCTGTCACGACGTCTGCGGCCAGGCGGTACCTGTCCGGAGCAGCACCGGTCCAGACGAGACAACATGGTCACCAGGAGTCCGTCGATGGGTATGGCGTTCCACCGCGCGCGCCTGTTCCTGATGGTCCTCCCCGCCGCTGTCTGCACCAACGTCTCCGAGGACGACGCGACGGGGTACGCCCGCCTCGACGCCCAGCTCAGCTATGTGGTGGAGGTGGACGGCGAGGAGCGATGCGACCTGGAGATCCAGCTCGAGGGCACCCCCTACACCGGCGACTGCGAGGGCTGCACCTTCGCCTTCGCTATCGACGCGCGGGTGGTCGAGAGCGCGGGCGACTGCGACGTGGACCCGCTCACGAGCTGGCTCGCCGGTTCCTTCATGCGGGCGGGCCAGACCTACAGCGCAGAAGACATGGTCATGGCCCACAGCGACCGCTACGGCGGCCACGACGACGTGCTGCTGTCCGGCTACCACCTCACCTGGTCGCAAGAGACGGGCGATCAGGCGTACCCGGACAGGTACTGGGCTCCGATCGCCTACGCCGGCAGCAGCTACGGGGCGTTCATCTCCGACGGCGACGACTTCACCCTGAGCTGGCTCTCCTTCGACGCCGCCGAGTACCGCTACAGCTACCTCGACACCTACAACATGTGCATGGAATACACCGAGGGGGCGGCCCTGACCGACGGCGCCACCACCAGCGCGGGGGGGCTGCCCTGCGGTGAGGAGATCCTGGACGTGTGGTCCCTGACGGTGGCCGGCGAGACCGAGACCATCTCGATCAGTGTGGACACCGTCTCCGAGAGCACCACCTTCGACCCGATGATGTGGGTGAACGACGTCGACGCTGGCGAGTGCGCGCTGGCCCAGGCCGACGACAGCTTCGACTGCTC
This sequence comes from uncultured Enterobacterales bacterium, assembly GCA_964464515.1. Classification (GTDB taxonomy): domain Bacteria; phylum Myxococcota_A; class UBA796; order UBA796; family UBA2385; genus CAYXGP01. Next base: position 51,989 of record CAYXGP010000005.1, on the reverse strand, counting down.
CTACCCGCCCCCGCGCTTCTCCTGCCCGTCGGTGAGCTTCGACGCCGACAGCGAGCGCTACCAGATCGTCGTGGTCAACCTCGGCGACTGCGCCGGCGACGTAGGCGAGTATCGAATCGTCGTCGACGGGGGGGCCGGAGCCGGTCTGGAGCTCCTGGCCAACGACACCGTCAGCTACACGGTCGGCACCCACGAGATCGATGTCTGGGCGGTCGGCTCGCTGATCTCCGGGTGAAGCCACCAGTCAACGAGAGCAGCGCTCGACGAGGATCGTCGGCTGCGGCGTCACGTCGATCGTCACCGCGCCGTCTGCGTCCACCGTCGGCGCGGCGCCCAGGAGACCCTCCCAGCCTCCGCAGCCCTCGGCAGCGAGGGTGGCCGCGGCGGCGTCACCCTCCAGCGTCCACAGCACCGTGACGATCCGGTCCTCCGCGGCGGTCGTGTAGCGGGTCGCCAGCACGCCGTCGGGGAGCCCCAGCGCCTCCTCGGCCCGGCCCCAGGCGATCGCGTCTGTGCCCAGCGCCTCGGCGAAGGCGGCGTAGGCCTCCCCCGCGGCCTTCGGGGTCTCCTCGTCGTGGCGGTACAGGCCGAAGGCCTCCTCGGGGTTCCCCTCGGGCTCGTCTCCGTCGGCGAGGGTGTACCAGCAGACGTCGCGCACGCCGCTGGCATGCGCCAGGGCGACCTCCCGGATCAGCCAGCTCGCCTGCTCCTCCTCGGACACGCTGTCCCACGAGGGCCAGCCCAGCTCGGTCGCCACGAGCGGGAGCTGATCACCAGCCAGCGCGCGGAGCTGCGCCGTCATCTCCCACAGCGGGATCTCGCCGTCTGTGGCGGCCTCGGGCGGAACCCGCGGCGGGTACAACGGGTAGGGGTGGAAGGCCAGCGCGTCGGCCTCATCGAACAGCGCGGGCTCGGCCTCCGCGGCCTCCGAGAGGAACGAGATGGCCCCGGGGATCACCTGCTCGTGGAAGAACGTGCCGCCGATCATGACCTCTGCGCCCGGCTGGACCTCGTGGATCGCCCGCGCCGCGGCGACGAACAGCGCGGCGTAGGCCGCCGGGTCCCCCTCCAGGACCGGGGGGTCCTGCTTCCAGAAGCGCCAGCCCGCGTTGGGCTCATTCCAGATCTCCCAGCGGTCCACGCGACCCGCGTAGTGATCGGCGGCTGCGGCGGCGAAGGCCGCGTAGTCCTCGGGATCGTCAGGGGGGAAGAAGTGGTCGTCCTCGGTGGCCTGCGTGGCCCAGGGGTTGCCGTAGGCCAGCAGCCCGATGACCTCCATGCCCGCGCCGGTGACGGCGTCGATGGTCGTATCCGTCGACTCCCAGCTCCATGTGTCTGGCTCGGGTTGGATCTTGTCCCACCGAACCTCCTGGCGAACCAGCCTCACGCCGGCCGCGTCCATCGCCGCGAGCTGCGTGGCGCGCCGGGCCTCATCCGAGCTGTGGATGGTCTTGGCGAGGCACAGGCCCTGCTCAGCAGTTTTGAGCACCACCTCCAGCGCTGGCGGCGTCTCCCCCGAGTCCGTGGTGCCCGAGTCTGTGGTGATCGGCGTGCTGCCGCTGGAGCCCGTGCTGCTGGGGCTGGTGCCGCTGGAGCCAGAGCAGGCCCCGATGAACAGGAGCGAGGCGGGTCCCACGGGCTCAGATCACGGCGGTTGGATGAAGATGAGACACGGTCTCCCTGGCATATCACGCGGGTCGCCAGCGAAGCAGCTCGCCAGCGCGTTCAGTCCAACACACTCCCGTGAATCTGCTGAACCGGTAACGCCGTCAGGTTGACTCCCTCCAGGCACCGCGCGTTGACGCTCCACCCGGTAAACGGGGGCATCCCGGCGGCGATCTCACCCTGCGTGCGGGCTCGCGGCCGTCGAAACGGCAGGATCCCGCAGATCGGGCAGAAGTAGTCGGCGGCCGTGCCCGTGTGCCACCGGTAGACCGAGAGCACCTCGAGGGGCGTGATCAGCTCGAGGTCGGCCTCATCTACCCGAACGATCAGCGCGCCGCGTCGCCGACAGATCGAGCAGTCGCAGGCCCGGACGCAGTCCAGGTCGATCGTGACCGCGAATCGGGCGCGACCGCAGTGGCACGAGCCGGGGTAGCCTCTTCGCGTCATCGAGCAGCACCTCCCAGACCCATCTGCGAGACCCACTTTTGGGATAGGGAGCCTGCCGCAACCGGAGTGTCGCCATGCTCAACCCCGAGTTCCTGCTCCGTCATACCCGACCCGGGCCTCGCTACACCAGCTACCCGACCGCACCGGAGTGGGATCCCGAGTTCCCGATGGCCGAGATGGACGCCGCCATCGCGCGGACCCCGCTGCCGGCCACGGTGTACGTACACATCCCGTTCTGCGAGGCGCAGTGCACCTACTGCGGCTGCAACATGGTGGTGGCTGGTCGGCTCGACGCGGGCACGCGCTACCTCGACGCGCTGGAGCGTCGGATCGACGCCCTCGCCCTCCCGGCTGAGCGTATCCCCGTGGAGCGCATCCACCTGGGCGGCGGCACCCCGACCTGGATGCCCCCGGCGCAGCTCACCCGCCTGTACGAGCTGCTGTATCGGCGGTTCGAGCCCGTGCCCGGCGCGGAGATCAGCGTCGAGGCCGATCCGGAGGTCACCACCGACGCGCAGATCGACACCCTCGCCGAGCTGGGCGTGAGCCGCCTGTCGATGGGCGTGCAGAGCTTCGACCCGGCGGTGCTGAAGGCGGTGAACCGCCCCCAGAAGCACACGCGCGTTCACGCGATCATGGCGCGCGCGCGGCGCCTGGGCATGGGCAGCATGAACCTCGACCTCATGTACGGCCTGCCGCTGCAGACCCCCGCGAGCTTCGCCGACACGCTCTCCAAGACCCTCGAGATGTCCCCCGATCGCCTGGCGGTCTTCGGCTACGCACATCTGCCCTGGCTGCGGGCCCACATGCGCCGCATCGACGCGACCACCCTGCCCGATCCCCCGCAGCGGATGGCGCTGTTCCTGCTGGCCCACCAGATGCTCACGGAGCGGGGCTACCAGGCCATCGGCATGGACCACTTCGCGCTGCCGGACGACGAGCTGGCCGTCGCCCAGCGGCACGCGCGGCTCCACCGCAATTTCATGGGCTACACCACGCGGCCCGACCTGCCGCTGATCGGCCTGGGCATGAGCGCCATCTCGGAGCTCGGAGACACCTACGTGCAGGTGCGCGCCAAGCTGTCCCGCTGGTGGCAGGCGATCGAGAAGGGCGAGCCGCTGATCGAGAAGGGGATGCGGCTGTCGGCCGAGGACCTGCTGCGGCGCGACGTCATCTCGCGGCTGATGTGCAATTTCACCGTGCCGCTGACCGCGATCGAGCAGCGCCACGGGATCGACTTCGGCGAGCACTTCGCAGGCGAGTGGGCGGCCCTCGCGCCACTTGAGGGGGACGGGCTGGTGGAGCGCCACCCGGACCGCATCGACGTGACCGACACCGGGCGGCTGCTGGTGCGCAACGTGGCGATGGTCTTCGACGCCTACCTGGGGCGCAAGACCGGTCGCCGGTTCAGCCAGACCGTCTGAACCATGCTGGAGCGAATCGCGCGGGGAGTCGTTTCGCGACCTCGCCTGCACGCCCTCCTGGGCCTCGCGCTGCTGGCGGCGGCGGTCGCCGGGCTGCTCCACCTGCGCGCCGACTTCTCCGTTCGCGCGTTCTTCTCCGCCGACACCCCCGAGCGCTGGGCCTACGACGCCTACGTCGAGCGCTGGGGCAACGACGATCGGGTGGCGCTGATAGTCGCCAGCACGAGCGACGGCACCCTGCTCACCCCCGCGCGCCTGGACGCCCTTGGGGCGCTGGAGAGCGACCTCGAAGCCAGCCCCGTCATCTCGGAGGTCAGCTCCCTGCTGGGGAGCACCTGGATCCGCGGCGAAGACGGCCTGCTGCACATCGAGACGGTCGCCGAGAGCCGTCCCGGCAGCTCTCTGGCAGACGGTGCTCTGGAAGACGGTGCCTTGAAAGATTGGGCGACGCTGCTGCGGGCCGACACCTCCCTGGTGCCCGGCCTGCTGTCTGAAGACGCCGCCACCACGGGCCTCGCCGTGCAGTTCGCCGGCAGCACCTCCACCGTGGAGGCCGTGGTCCCGCAGGTAAAGGAGCTGCGAGAGATCCTCGCGCGCCACGCGGGCCGCGCGGAGATCGACCTGGGACTGGCGGGGATCCCCGCGGTCCGCGCCGACTTCTTCACGCTCATCTTCCGCGATCAGGCGGTCTTCGCGCCGCTCATCATCATCATCTGCACCATCGGGCTGACGGTGATCTTCCGCAGCCTGCACGGGGTGATCGCCCCGGTGATCGGCGCGTGGCTGCCCACCCTGCTCACCTTCGGGCTGATGGGCGCCACCGACGAGCCCCTGGGCATCGTCAACCAGACCTACATCTCTCTGTTGCCGACGATCGCCGTGGCCGACAGCATCCATCTGGTCTCGCGCTACCACGAGGAGCTGCGCGCCCGCGGGACCGGCCGCCCCGACCGCCGCACCCGGGAGCAGGCGGTGGTGGCCGCCGTGAAGCGCGTGGGGGCGGCCTGCATGTTGACGTCGCTGACCACCGCCATCGGCATGCTCTCGCTGGGGATGGCGCAGATGCCCATCCTGCGCACGTTCGGACTGTACGCCGCGGCGGGCATCGGCAGCGCGTTCTTCGTCGTCGTGCTGATCGTTCCGCTGAGCCTGCTGTGGAGCCGCGCCGGGCCACCCGACACCAGCAGCGACTTCGCAGCGAAGGGCGATCGCCTCCTGCTGGCGTGCGCCGATCTGGCGATCCGACGCCCGCGCGCCGTGCTCGCGGCCACGCTGCTGTTCATGGTCACCGCAGTGGGCCTGGGGCTGCGCGTACAGGTCGACAACCACCTCACCGGCCTGCTCGATCCCGCGCACTCCACATCGGTCGCCAACCGCAAGGCCGACGCCGCGCTGGGCGGCATCCTCTCGCTGGAGCTGGATCTGGCGGGCGAGCCGGGGGCGCTGCGTCACCCGGCGGTGCTCGGGGCGATGGACCGCCTGGCCCGAGACGTCTCCGACTTCGAGGAGGTCCGCGCCGTGGTGGGACTGGCGGAGCCGATCCGCCGGCTGAGCGCTGCGCTCGGCGGCCCGGACGCCGTACCGGAAGATCCCGCGGCCATCGGCCAGCTCCTGCTGCTACTGGAGGGACAGGACAGCGGGCTGGAGCGGCTGGTCACCGAAGATTACTCCCGCGGCCGGGTGTCGATCCGCGTCGTCGATGTGGGCGCCAACGCGTTCGCGACCCTGGCAGAGCGGCTGCTGGAGCGGACCGACGCCGCCTTCGAGGGCGCGCCCGTCGCTGTGACCCCCACCGGCACGCCCTTCGTGGCCTACGCGGGGGTGAACAACGTCACGACCGATCTGGCGCGCAGCCTGGGCACGGCCTTCGTCGTCATCACGGCGGTGATTCTGGTGCTCCTGCGCGACGTTCGCCTGGCGCTCATCTGCCTGGTGCCCAACGCGCTGCCGCTGCTGGCCGGCTGGGGGATGATGGGCGCGCTGGGCTGGTCGCTCGATCCCACCGCGGGGATGGTGTTCACGATCGCGCTGGGCATCGCCGTCGACGACACGATCCATCTGATGGTGCGCTGGCGAGAGGAGCGCGCCGAGGGGCACGCCCACGAGGACGCCATCCGACGGGCCGTGCGCTTCACAGGCCGCGCTGTGGGGATCACCTCGCTCCTGCTGACGGCTGGCTTCGCGATCAACGTGCTGGGCTCTTTCCCCGACATGCGGCTCGTCGGGGTGCTGGGCGCCACCGTGATCTGCGCGGCGTTCGTCGCAGACGTGCTGGTGTTGCCCGCGCTCCTGGCGTTCGCAGCGCGATAGACTGCGTCGAACGTAAGGGGATCTGGTGAGTCGAAGGCTGGAGCGCGCCGGAGAGCCCGCCGTCATCATCCTCATCGTCTGCGCGGTGTTGCTTCCTGTCAGCGCCCTCCTGATGTCTCACGATGTCCGAGGGTTGGCGATCAATCTGTTCGTAGATGACACGTTTTACTACCTGAAGATCGCCCGCAACGCCGCGGAGGGGTACGGCTCGACCTTCGACTACGTCCACCCCACCAACGGCTACCACCCGCTGTGGTTCCTCACCCTCGTCCCCCTGATGGCGGTCTCTTCCAAGCTGGGGGCGATCCACCTGGTCCTGTTCGTCCAGGCCCTGCTCGTGCTCTTCGGTGGGGTGTTCGGCGCGACCGCCCTGCGTCGCGAGGGGATCTCCCCGCGCGCCTCCGCCGTCGCGTTCGCCCTCTGTGTTGGCTTCGGCCCCCTGCTGAGCAAAGCCATGCTGTCCGGCATGGAGGGGCCGCTGTTCTGGTTCCTGTTCAATGCGTCGCTGCTGGCCGCAACACGCGTACGCCCCGACGCCCCCACGCCGCGCCTGCTCTGGCTGGGCGTGCTCGCCGGGCTGGCCTGTCTCGCCCGTCTCGACACCTACCCGATCTGCGCCGCCATCGGCCTGGGTTGGACGCTGCGCTGCCACCGCGCCGGCCGCTGGAGTCGCTGGTGGCGCATCGTCTTCATCGCCGGCCCCATCGGCGCGTTGATGGCGCTGTATGTCTCGAGCAACCTGGCCCTGTTCGGGATCCCCATCACCGTCAGCTCGATGACGAAGATGGGCCTGACGGGATCCGTCGAGCCGAAGCACGTGGCGCTGCTGTTGGTGCTGGCGGTGCCTATCCTGGCCCTCGTCCGACCAGCGCTGCGCCGCCGCGGGCCGGGTCTGGCTGCGGTGATGGCCGCCGCCACCCCGCTGGGCATCGTGGGGATGAACACCATCGTCGCCCCCCGCGAGGTCTTCCGGATCTGGTTCTTCCTGCCGGAGATCTTCGCCGGCTGGCTGATCGGCGCGTGGGCGCTGAACCGCCTGGTGTTCTCCCGTCCGTCGCGAGCGCTCCACCGGGCCGTGCTGACGCTGGGCGGGCTGGCCGTCCTGGTGAACGCGGCGCTCGCGGTGCGCTGGACGGCCCCGGAGCGGTTCGTGCAGTGGCAGACCCAGCTCGCTTTCGGCGAGCGGATCGCGGCGGAGTTCGGCGGAGACGCGGTGGTCCTGGCCGGCTTCGACGTGGGGCGCGTGGCCTACTTCGTCGATCCTCCGGTGGTGAACCTCGACGGCCTCGCAAACGGCACCGAGTTCATCGGCGCCTGCGAGGAGGGGCGGATGCTGGAGTACCTGCTCGAGAAGGACATCGACTACGTCTTCAACTACGCCTTCAACGGCTTGTCGCTCGTCGACGCGCGGCTGCGGCCCTGCGCGCCCGACGCCGCCTGGGAGACGCACACCGAGCTGGTTTGGCGGGAGGTGGTGGAGATCCCGCGCCTCGGCGCGAGCCTGAACTACGATCTGGTGCGCATCAAGCGCTGACCGTCGGTCGGCGATACCGCAGCGGGCGCCCCGCGGGCAGGTCGTCCTCGAGCACACCGTCGCGCGCCACGACCCTCCCGCCGGCCACCACCACCGCTGGCGGTCTACCGACCTCCCGGCCGATATAGGGAGTCTGCCGCGCATACCGCGGCGGCGCCTTGAGGCGCGCGGTCTGTCCCTCGGTGAACAGCAGGAGATCGGCGTCGTAGCCCTCGCGGATCTCCCCCTTCCCGGCGATGCCCAGCAGGTCCGCGGGAGCAGCGCAGCACATCTGCACCAGGCGCTCCAGGCTCATCCGGCCCTGGCCCACTGCGGCCAGCAGCAGTCGCAGCAGGGTGTCGACGCCGGGCAGGCCCGTCTGCGCCCCCGGCGAGGCGTGGCCGCTGGCGACGGCGTCGATCCTCCCGCGCTTGAGCAGCGCCCACAGCGAGCGGCGATCCGTCTCGGTGCGCAGCGGCGGGTACACGGTGATGGACGCCCCGCGCGCCCGCGCGTCGGAGAGCATGAGGTGCGGAAGCGTCACGGCGGTGGTCACCGGAGCGTCTCCCCCGGTCGGCGCGAGCAGCCCCAGCTCCCGCGCGGTCGAGATCGAGCAGATGTGCAGGGGGTGATCGGTCTCGCGGGCCAGATCGAGCACCTGCCGCATCCCCTCCGCAGCGGCCCCCGCAGAGGCCCCAGAGTCGAAGCCCACCCGGCCAGGCCAGGCCTCCAGGAGGGCATGCAGTCCCTCGCCAGACAGCCCCGCGCTGTCGCCCTCGTGCTCCAGCCGAACCAGCGGCGCGGCGGCCAGTCCGGCGCGGAGCGCGGCGAGCACCTCCTCCCCGCTTGCGTCGGTCGCAGCCGCCCAGAAGCCATGATCGACGTGACCGGTCGCCGCGGCCTGGTGTCGCTCCCGCAGCCGCTGCTGAGAGTCGAGCGCCGCGCCCGGACCGGGCAGCTCCAGGAGGCTGGTCGTACCCGACGCCAGCGCCGCGCGCGAGACCGCGCGCCAGTCCGCCGAGTCCCCAGACAGCGTCACCTGCGTATCGATCACACCCGGCATCACGAAGCGCCCGATGCCCTCGATCACCTCGCGCGCGCCCCCCCCGGGCCTGTCACCGACGTACGCGAGCCGCCCGTCGGTGATCGCGATGTCGGCGACGCGACGCCCCCCCGGCTGGATGATCGTGGAATCTCGGATGATCAGATCGTACACGTCGGCGACCCCGTCCCGGGTTTCGGCCGCCCGCCTATCCGGTCGGCGACCCGCCGGGCTACTCCCACGCGGTCTGTCGCTCAGCGACATCAGGTTGGAGTCGCATGCTCACGATGGTCCTCGTCGCCGCCCCCCCGTTCTCCGCGGCGCTCTGGGCCGACGTCAACCGGCGGCTCTCCGACGCACACGGGCTGGCTTCGGAGTCGCTGGCCCTCACCGACGCATCGCTGCTGACAGAGCGGGTGAGCCGAGGCCCCGCCGTCCTGGTGGGCCACGGTCTTGCCGTCCCGTGGGTTCTACGCGCGGGCGCGGGCGCGGGCGCCGCGGGTGTCGTGGTGACCAACGGCCCCATCGGAGCGGCGCCGAGCGGACTGCGGATCGCGCTGCGCGTGGCGGGCTCCCCCCTCGCCCGCCCCCTGATGCGACCGGCGATCTGGACGCGCTGGTTGGCGTCCTCGATCGGCCTGCGGCGCGCCGTGGTCAACCCGTATGTGATGGATCGCGACACCACTGTCGCGGTCTGCGCGCCGGCTGTCCGCGCATCCACCGACCGGGCCGCGAGCCGCGCGTTCTACCGCGAACAGGCGAGGATCTCCCCCGACGTGGAGCGCATCACGGCGCCGGTCCTCGCCGCATGGGGCGACGAGGATCCGCTGTTCCCGGCCGGGCTCATCGATCGCCTGTACCCGCTGTGCGATCGCCTCGAACACACGCGGATCCCCGGGGGCCGCTTGCTGCATCCGATCGAGCGGCCCTGGGCGCTCGCCGACGCCATCGGGATGTGGGTCGCAGCCCACAAGCAGCTGGCGAGCCTGACATGAATGTCGCGATCTGCTCTACCGCCTCCCTCGTCTCGCATCGCTGGCAAACTGAGCGCGGTACAACCAACTGATATCACATGGATTTCAGCTCCCCACACGGTTCTGGCACGATCCGTGCTTTAAACCAGAGCGGAGAAGACGCGAACGATGCCGGGTCCAGCGGGGGACACCCCCCAGCCGCATCGAAACTGCAAACGCCTGGTCGAGAGACCAGGCGTTTTGTCCTTCTGGGATGCCATCGGGGGTCTGTTCGAGAGACCCGGCGTGCTCCCCACCAACGCCCTCGCTTATCAGCGGTTCTGAGCAGCGGAGGAGGCCACGGTAGACGGCGCGGCATAGTGGAGAGGCATGGACCTCGACGCGCTCCGAACCCTGGGAATCGACATCTCCAATCGCGCGATGGACCGAGACGCAGCGCGGCGCGATCTCTGGCCCCGCGACACCCTCGGGCTGCGTGAAGGGGAGCTCCCGGACGCCCCGCGCGCGGTGGCCTGGCCCCGCTCGGCCGAGCAGGTCGCGGCGCTGCTCGCGGCGGCGGCGGAGTCCGGCACGCCGGTCGTGCCCTACGGCGCGGGCTCGGGGGTCTGCGGCGCCGCCGCCGGCAGGTCCGACGCGCTGGTGATCGATCTCAAGCGCATGAACCGCGTGCTGGAGGTAGACCCCGACCGCGGGACAGCGAGACTTCAGCCCGGCCGGGGCCCGCCCCCCCCCCGGGGGCCGCGGGGCCCCCCCCGGGGCGGGCCCGCCCCC
>CAYXGP010000005.1:4967-41833 GCA_964464515.1 uncultured Enterobacterales bacterium | reverse complement strand
ATCTCAAGCGCTTGAACGGGGTGCTGTTGGTAGACCCCGACCGCGGGACAGCGATACTTCAGCCGGGCCTGCTCGGCCAGCACATGGAGGAAGCGCTGGCCGAGCAGGGCTGCATGACGGCCCACAGCCCGTCGTCGATCATGTGCTCGACGGTGGGAGGCTACGTGGCCGCGCGCAGCGCCGGACAGTTCTCCAGCCGCTACGGCGTCTTCGACGACATGACCCTGGGCCTGAGAGTGCAGACCCCCTCGGGCCCGCTGTCCTGCGGCACCTGGACGCCGGCGGGCGATGAAGATCTCCTCCCGGTGATCACCGGCTCCGAAGGGGGGCTGGGTGTCATCACCGAGGCGCTCGTTCGCGTGGTCCCCCTCCCCCGCACCCGCTGGCTGCGGGGGGCAGCCTTCCGGGATCTGCCGGCGGCGTGGGAGGCCATGCGCGCGCTCCTCCAGGCCGACCTGTGGCCGAGCGTGCTGCGCCTGTACGACCCGCTCGACACCCGCATCGGCGGCCCATCCCGCAAGCAGCGGGGGCGCACCAGCGTCATCCGCAGGCTCCGCAACGTGGTGGGCTCGACCCCGTCCACCCATCGGCTCCTCCTGGAGCTGCCGCTCTCCCTGCCGCGGCTCACCAACCGACTCGCCACCGGCCTCGGTGACGAGGTCCTGCTCATCGTGGGGTTCGAGGGAGAGCCCGAGGTGGTCGAGGCCGCGGTGCGTGCCGCCGGCCCCATTCTGGCGGACGGGCGCGATCTGGGCCCCGGCCCCGGCGAGACGTGGTTCTCTCACCGCCACGAGGTCTCCTACAAGCTGGCGCCGATCTTCATGGCGGGCGCCTGGGCCGACACCATGGAGGTGGCGTCGAGCTGGACGAACCTGCCCGCGCTGTACGAGGGCGTCCGCACAGCCATCGGTGAGCACGCGCTGGTGATGGCGCACTTCAGCCACGCCTACCGCGAGGGGTGCTCGATCTACTTCTCGTTCGCCGGCTCGGGCAGCACCGAGGTCTACGACGCCGTCTGGACTGCCGGCCTCGAAGCCGTGCGCGCCGCGGGGGGCACGGTCACGCACCACCACGGCGTGGGGCAGCTCAAGTGCCACCAGGCCGCGCTAGAGCAGGGGGCGGCGGTGCGGGTCTGGCGAGACATCCAGCGGCGCCTCGACCCCGCGCGGATCATGAACCCCGATCGCCTCTTCCCGACCGCGCCGGAGCGCCCCGGACCTCCGCCGCCCCGGGGCGGGCCGGTGTTCAGCGTCGATCGCATCAGCCTGCTGGCGGCGGTGGATCCCGCAGCAAATCCCGCGGAGATCCAGACCCGCCTGGGCCGCGACGGCCTCACCCTCCGCCTCCCCCCGGATCGCCCGCTCGGCGACTGGCTCCGAGCCCTGCGCCGCGGCGCCCTCGATCCCTGGGCCACCCCGCTGTTCGGAGTGCAGGCCCGGTTCGACGACGGGGTGTCGGCGCGGCTGGGGTTCGCCCCGCGCTCCGCGGCCGGCCCCGATCTGCGCTGGGGACTGCTCCGGCGAGCCCGCGTGGAGATGGTGGAGGTTCCCGTGCGGCCCGTGGGAGCTCCACCGACGGTGGTGACGGCCCCCTCGGAGCGGTACACCGCCGAGCAGGTCAGGCCCGCCTGGCGCACGCCGAGCGCCTGGGGTTTCTGCGGCCCCGCCGCGGCAGATGTCGCCCAGCTCCTCGGCAGTCCGGCGGAGGACGCGCCGCCGCCGTCCATCCCGCCCACCGGCCACCTCGCCCCGGCCACGAGCGCGCCGGAGGCCCCATGACGTCGCCGAGAGAATTCGAGTTCTGCGTCTTCTGTCCGCGCCTGTGCAGACACGTCTGCCCGGTCGCCGTGGGCAGCGGGCGCGAGGCCGCGACCCCCAGCGCCGTGATGACCGGTGTGTGGTCGTGGCTCCAGGGAAGAACCGCCCCGGGAGCCGCCGCCGAGGTGGCGGACCTGTGCACACGCTGCGGCGCCTGCACCGAGGCCTGCAAGCTCGATCGCCCGGTGGGCGACCTCCTCGCGGAGCTCCGCCCGCGGCTCGAGAGGCCTCCCGCGGTCGCGACCCCGGGGGTCGTAGAGGGCGGAGGGGAGTGGGTCGCCGTGGAGTCCGACGACCGCCGCTGGTCCGAGGCCCTGGCGGACCGCATCGGGCGCCCCGTGGGGCGTTTCCGCACCCCTGACCACCTGGGCGCGGCCCTGCTGGAATTCCCCGCCGTCCTCCCCCGACACCTGGCGGCGCTGCGGAGCCGGCTGGCCGGCCGCAACCTCGTGGTCAGCTCAGAGGACTGTCTCCGGATCGCCCAGCTTGCGGAGCTTCCGGTGCAGCGACTCTCCGAGCTGGTCCCATCGCCGCCCGACGCGCGCGCCCACCGCCCGTGTCACGGCGCAGGCCAGCACGCGGGAGATGCGCCCCGCCGACCGGGCGAGCTCGCCTGCTGCGGCGCCCGAGACCCCTTGCTCACCGCCCACCCCGACATCGCCACCGCGGTGGGAGAGGCGGCGGCGTATGGGCTCGGCCCGGGCGCCATCCGCACGACGGACAGCCGGTGCGGACGCCACCTTGTGCGCTGCGGCGCCGAAATCACCGATCCGGTGGACTGGCTGCTCGCCGCGTCCGCCTGACCGAATCCGACAACCGATCCGTCTGAAGTCAGTCCTGACAGACCTGACAGGGAGGCCCCGTGTCGCAGCTCGGCATGCCCAACCGCTTTCACCGCGCCGAAGACAGCGGGGTGCGCAACCGCAACGAGCGGATCTGCTTCATCGTCAACCCGCGCGCGGCCGGCGGCCGCGCCGGGCAGCAGGTCCCGCGCCTGCGCCGGGCGATGGATCGCGCGTTCGCTCAGTGGGAGCTGAAGCTGACCGAGCGGCCCGGTCATGCCACGGAGCTCGCCGCGGAGGCCGCGGGAGAATTCGATCTGGTAGCCGCAGTCGGCGGCGACGGCACCTGTCACGAGGTGGTCTGCGGGCTGATGAACGGCGATCGGGCCCGCAGCCGCAAGACGGCGTTCACGGTCATCCCGCTGGGGACCGGGAGCGACCTGATGAAGTCCCTCAAGGTGCCGCGGTCGCTGGGCAACGCCCTGTGGGTGGCCGGCTCCGGGGTGACCCTCCCCACGGACGTCGGCGCCGTCACGTTCACCGGAGACGACGGCCAGACCCACGATCACCACTTCATCAACGTCGCCGGGTTCGGGGCGAACGGCGAGGTGGTCCGACGCGCCAACCGCATGAGCAAGCGCCTCGGTGGCGGGCTCACGTTCCTGCGGGCGTCCGCCGAGACAGCGCTGAGCTACGAACCCACCCGCGTCCGGCTGCGCTGGACGGGACCGGAAGGAGACGGGCGCTGGGAGGGCGAAGCGATGTCGGTCTTCGTCGCCAACGGCTCCTTCTGCGGCGGTGGGATGAACGTCGGGCGGGGCGGGACCATGCAAGACGGGCTGCTGGACGTGACGGTGCTCCCGCGCACGCCCCTGCTGCGCCAGATCACCGGGATCCGCCGTCTGTACGATGGCACGCTCGATCGCTGGCCGGGAGCGATAACGTTCCGAGCGTCGTCCCTGGATGCCGAGCCGCTGGAGGGCGCTCCGCCGATCGATCTCGATGGAGAAGACGTCGGTGTGTTGCCCGTCTCGTTCCGCGTCCTACCCGGGGCGCTGAATGTGCGGGGGGGCTGGATTCACAACCCCCACCTGGGGACCTGATCCGGGCCCGCCGCTGCGCCTGAAAAGCAAAATAACCGTTATTTCGATTATTTTGTATCGTCTGGTTCAGGATTAACAAATTGTCTTTCGCAGCAGACGATTCTCGACATCCCCTCCTTCTACCGGTATAAATTCGCGTGCGGCATGGGCATCCTCCTCTTTCTGGGGAGTTCTCCGCTGGGCCGGCTTTCGAGCCACATCCTGAAAATAACGATTATTATATAAATAATCATTATTCCACTCTTCGTGCTCCATCCGCCGCGCCAACAGTCCCCTCATCCCACCCAGGCGTCCCAGCAGCCTGACCAACCAACAGCCACAAGGCACATCATGAACAAAGCAGATCTGACCGAGCAGCTCGCCGCCGAGGCCCGGATCCCCAAGGTCCGAGCAGCGCAGTACATCAACATCATGGTGGCCTCGATCCAGGAGGCGCTGATCACCGGCCGAAAGGTCACGATCTCCGACTTCGGGACCTTCACGATCTCGCAGCGGCGCTCATTCACGGGTCACAACCCCAAGAACGGCAACGAGATCCTCGTGCCCGCGCGGCGCATCCCGGTCTTTCGCGCCGGCAAGGGCCTGAAGGAAGCGCTGAACGCCGACACCTGAGAGCTCCGGCGCGCTCCCGCGGGGGGGGGCTGACACTTCTTGACAGTCAGCGCTGGGGGGCTAATCCACGGTGCGTCGAGATCATCGTCATGTTCGTCCCTCGCAGTGGAGTCTCCATGAACGCTCGGCCGCTACCGACCCCCCCGGTCACGCTCTGCTCCGAAGCGGCGCTCCCTACTCGCTTCGGTGACTTCCGTATACTCGCTTTCGACTGCGAGAAGGACGGACACGAATACGGCGTCGTGGTGAAGGGAGAGATCTCTGGCCAGCAGCAGGTGCCGCTGCGCTTGCACAGCTCCTGCTTCACCGGCGATCTGATGGGGAGCCTCCGCTGTGACTGCCGAGATCAGCTTGAGGCAGCCCTACGCTACATCGGCGACGCCGAGCGCGGGGCGGTCATCTACCTCCCCCAGGAGGGCCGCGGGATCGGTCTGATCAACAAGGTTCGGGCCTACGCGCTCCAAGACGACGGCATGGACACCGTCGAGGCCAACCACGCGCTGGGCTTCCACGATGATCTCCGTCACTACGACATCGCCGCCGAGATCGTGAAGTTACTGGGGGTGCACAGCGTGCTGCTGCTCACCAACAACCCGCGCAAGCTCGAAGGGCTGGCCCGACACGGCGTGGATGTGGTCGGCAGGGTCCCGTTGCGGATGGAACCGAACGAACACAACGCGTTCTACCTCCGCACCAAGCAGGTCAAGAGCGGTCACCTGCTCTGAAGGCGGCTGCTTGAAGACGGCTGCTTGAAGACGGGCACGCCTCTCTCCCTGGTCACTGCGGGGGTTTTACAGCGGTGGGCGCTGCGCAACCGGCGGTGCCCTGGTAGATTGACTGCGCCGTCCTCCTTCATTGCCCTCGGAGGCGGTCGGAGGACCCATGCGCCTGTCTCCCCTCGTGCTGCTCCTGCTGGCCTGCGGTGAGGAGGCTCCGACGGAGACCACAGTGGTCGAGGTCTACCCGGAATTCGTCGTCTCTGAAGAGACCATCAACTTCGGCGAGGTGGACTGGGGGACGAGCCTGACCCGGTCGTTCACCATCCGCAACGACGGTGAGCTGCCGATGGGTCTGGCGATCCTCGAGCTCGGCGCAGACGGCATGGAGAACAACTTCTCGCTGGCCTGGGACGAGGAAGCGATGAGCTGCAGCGGCGGCGACGGCAGCGGCGGCGAGGGCCCCGGCGGCTTCGCGCGCTCTGTCCCCGACAGCGGCACCACCGGCAGCGGCACCACCGGCAGCGGCACCACCGGAACCGCGGGTTCAACCGGCACCACCGGAACCACGGGCACGACCGGGACCACCGACACGAGCGACACGGGGCTGGACACGGGCCTGACCGAGTCCGATTCGATGTTCCTCGACGACATCCTGGTCCTGGAGACGGGCTGCGACCTGACCGTCGAGATCACGCTGGCGCCGACCACCGTGGGAGAGATCTACGGCGCCGTGATGATGGAGACCGTCACCGAGGGCTTCGACAAAGAGTCCGACGACGACGAAGAAGAAGTCGAGCTGCTTGATTACTACCGCGACCCCGACACCTGGCGGCAGGTGGTGCTGCTCGAGGGCTCGACCTCGCGGGGGCAGGGCAACATCCTGGTGCGTCCCACCACCGTCGATCTGGGCCACCTGTACACGGGCGAGACCAGCTCCGCGCATGTCGCCATCGAGAATGCTGGCGACGGCGATCTGGTCATCGGCGATCCCGTGGTGGACGCCGAGTGCAACGCAGGCTTCAGCCTGGATCTGTCGCTGCTCGATGAGGACGGGCTGCTGCCCGGCGGCGCCTCGACGTTGTTCGAGGTCTGGTACACCCCGGTCGATCTGGACCAGGCGTACTGCACGATCACCATCCCCTCCGACGATCCCGACTCGCCGGAGATCGCGGTCAGCGTCAAGGGTAACGCCGGGACCGATCCCGAGAACGAGGCGCCCACCGTCGCGCTGCGCAGCCCTGAGGCCGGGTATGTCCACACCAGCGGCGGCGACCTCACCATCGAGCTCGACCTCTCCGACAAGAACCAGCCCGCCACCACGCTGAACTGCAAGATCAACAGCCTGCTCACCAACGTCAAGGTGGCCGACTGCACGCCCACGGACGAGAGCGGCCACGTCGTCGTCAACGTCGAGGAGAGCCTGCTGGAGAAGGGCACAGACACCCTGCTCGTGACCGTCTCAGATCAGTCTGAGCAGCTCGCCTACGCCTCCACCACCGTGCTGTACATGGCGAGCTTCCCCGAGTCCGACGACGACGGCGACGGCTGGGGCGACGCCCAGGGCGGCGAGCACATCGACTGCGACGACACCGATCCGGACGTCTACCCCGACGCCGCCGAGATCTACGACGGCAAGGACAACGACTGCGACGGCGGCATCGACGAGAACACCCCCGGAAACGACGACGACGGAGACTCCGTCTCGGAGCTGGAGGGAGACTGCGACGACAGCGAGCCGAACACCTACCCGAACGCCCCGGAGCAGGCCGATCGCAAAGACAACGACTGCGACGGTGTGATCGACGAGGGGACGTCGCTGTATGACGACGACAACGACGGCTTCGCGGAGGTCGACAACGACTGCGACGACTCCGACAGCGAGGTCAACCCGGCCGCGCTGGAGTACTGCGACGGCATCGACAACAACTGCAACGGCTACCGCGATCAGCAGGAGGACTGCATCGAGCTGTTCAGCGAGCCGATGATCATCGGCGGCGTGCGGATGGCGAGCACGGCGATCGCGGTCGGCGGGAGCACGACGATGAGCGTGTTCGCCTACGACGCTGACCAGCAGCCCATCACATTCTCCTGGCAGGAGGACGGCGACATCCAGGCGATGGGACACACGGCGATCGACAACCCCGCAGCGCAGTCCGTCATCTGGACCGCCCCCGATGAGCTCGACGACGGCGTCCAGGGACAGGTCTTCAGCGTCTACGTGATCATCAACGACTCCGACGGCAACCAGGACTGGGCGTTCTCGGAGATCTGGGTCTACGCCGACCCCATCGCGCAGACCCAGGAGCGGATCGTCGACGAGGACCCGTTCGGGATGACGACCTCCAGCGGGCTATGCGGCAGCGGGGGCTTGTTCTCGGTTCTCCCCGTGATCGGTCTGTTCGCGGTGGGGCGTCGCAAGCGCGAAGACTGACAGCGGTGAGCCTTCAGGTGCGCTCGATCCGCGCCAGGGCGGCAGCGACCGCGGTGTCCACTCGAAGGGTCCGCGGACCGAGCCCCGTGAGGAGCGCGCCGCGCGATTCAGCGAGCGCCACCTCTGCGGGGCTCCAGCCCCCCTCAGGCCCGACGGCCACCGCGATCGGTGACTCCGCAGGCGCCCGCATGGGGCCGCCCGGCACATAGAAGCGGACGGGCACGGTCACCGAATCCAGCACATCGCCCAGCGGCATCGGCGGGAGCAGCCGCGGCGGTCGCGCGCCTCCGGATTGTCCCAGAGCTGCCGAGATGATCCGCTCCCAGCGCGCCCGCTGATCTCCACGCGCCACCGAGCGCTCCGCCCGGATCGGCGCGATGTGACCGGCGCCCAGCTCCGTCGCCATGCGCAGGACGGTCCGCATCACCGCCGCCCGGCATCGCCCGACCAGCAGCCAGATCGGCGGCGTGGGAGGCTCGGTCCGCAGCGGTCCGGTGACCTCCAGGATGGCCCGCCCCCCTCGGACCTCCCGCAGCCGGGCGCGACGCGCGCCCCCGCGGCCGTCGAACAGCTCCACCTCCTCGCCAGGAGCGATCCCGCAGACCCGAAGCAGGTGGTGCGAGGCACCGCGCGGCAGCGCGAAGGACACTGCCGTGAGATCCGGTGCCAGGAACCGCCTCACCGCGTGGCCTCTACGCACAGCCAGTCTCCGCTGCGACGGGTCTGCACCGATGCGAACCCCGCCAGCAGCGCCAGCACGGGATCGGCGCGCTCGATGAGCAGCCCCGCCAACACCAGCCGACCCTGCGCGAGCCGCAGCAGATCGTCCGACAGCGCCACGACAAGCTCCGCGTAGAGGTTGGCGACCACCAGATCGAAGTGCCCCGTCACCCGCGACAGCGGCGTCGCGTCGAAGCGCACATCGAGCCCGTTCCCCGCAGCGCTCAGGCGGGCCATCCGGACCGCCTCCGGGTCGACGTCGATCCCCCAGCAGTTCGCCATACCCAGGTGCGTCGCTGCCAGGGCCAGCACCCCGCTCCCGCACCCCACGTCGAGGCAGCGCGCGCCGGGGATCGCCCACCGGTCGATCGCCTCCAGACAGGCCCGGGTGGAAGGGTGTGTGCCGGTCCCGAAGGCCATCCCGGGCTCCAGAACCACGTCGCCGGGCTTCGCGAGCCACGTCGGGGCCACCGCCAGCGCGGCGCTGATCACCACGCGCTCAAAGCCGACCTTCCACGCCTCGGCCCAGTCGCCGTCGTCTTGACAGTCCCAGGACTCCAGCGCAGCCCCGGCGTCTGCCAGAACTCGCTCCACCGCAGCGCGCGGGAAGTCCCGCTCGGGCCACCACGCCACCAGCACCACCCGCTCCGGGAGCGCGGGTCCGGGCCCGGTGTCCCAGGGCTGTCGCACAGGGGGCGCCTCACCCGGCAGCCACGCCTCCTCGATGCCGGTGGTCGCGTGCTCGAACAGCAGCGCGCCGATCCGCTCCGCGTCGCGCCGAGGAACGATGACGCGCGCGCGCACCCACCGGGGGGCGGTCAGTGGTGCCCCCCACCGGCAGGCTCGGGGATCTCCCTGCCCTCCTGGTGGGCGGTGATCAGCGCAGCCACGTCTTCCGGGCCGTGGTGGACCTGCACCCACGCGTCTCCTTCGAGGCCCTGCAGGAACAACGTGGGGGTGCCGCTGAGGCCCACCTCGTTGGCGTGGGCGATGTCGGTCTGCACCGCGACCGTCGTGGCGGGATCGGCGTGGCAGCGCTCGAATTCCGCCTGATCGAGGCCGACCTGCTCCACCATGAAGCGCAGGCTGTCGGCGTCGAGGTACGACTGGTTCTTGAACATCAGCCGCGACAGCTCCCAGAACCGCCCCTGCTGCCGGGCGCACTCCGCGGCTGCCGCTGCGGCGCAGGCGTTCTCGTGGGCCGGCCCCTCGATGAGGGGGTTGCACAGGCCGCTGATGGGGTAGTGCTTGAACAGCACCTTCAGCTCGGGATGGTCTGCGGCCAGCTCATGCATGCCGGGGGCGATCCGCGCGCACGACGGGCACTGGAAGTCTGCGAACTCCACCACGGTGTACTTCGCAGAGGGATCGCCCATCATCGGCTCGGTGCCGTCGAGCGTGAGCGCGCCCTTCGGCCGCTCCATCAGCCGCGCCAGCGACGTGGGATCGGCCGGATCCGCAGCCGGAGCGCCCAGCGTGCTGTAGCCCCAAAGACACAACGCCAGGGCGCCGATCCCGACCCCCACCAGCGGCCCGCGCGAGCCGTCATCGGAGCCACGAATCACCCCCGCGATCCCCGCCATCGTGGGGACATCCGTCTCGCGAACGGCCAGCCAGCCGCCTCCGCAGATGAGCAGGTTGATGCCGTAGAGGGCCACACAGAAGGGGCAGATCGCCCCCAGGGTGTACGAGACCCAGGTGAGGAACAGTGAGTACACCACCGCCAGCGCGCCAGTGCCGAGGAGGGCGTGGCCCGCCAGTCGGTACTTCTCGGGGCGCATCATGGCCAGCAGGGCCAGCGCGCAGGCCGCGGCGTAGTACGCCGTGCCGATGAACGCGATGGGCACGCCGCCCAGCTCCGAGGCTGCGCTGCGGTTGACCCGATCGCAGTCGATGGTGGCCGAGACCGTGCAGACCGACGCCCCCATGTCGGGGTGGTGCTGGATGCCCAGGTAGGTGGAGATGCCCACGCCCATCAGCGCCAGCGCAGCGACGCCGACCATCCGCCGCCAGGCGAGCAGTCCGCCGCCTACCAGCCAGCCGGCGCCGATGCCAGCGGCGAGTATCGAAAGTGAGGTCGTGGCGATCAGGATCGAGGCTGGGGCGTCCATGCGGCCCCCGCTAACCCCGGCGCATCGCCCGGGCCATGTCCCGACTGTCCGTCCGCTCCTTGAGGGCCTGACGCTTATCGTGCCTCTTCCGGCCGCGACCGAGGCCGATCTCCACCTTCACCCATGGGCCCTTGAAGTACAGCTTGAGGGCCACCACCGTGAGACCGCGCTCCTGCACCTTGCGGGTCCACTTACGGAGCTCCGTGGAGGAGAGGAGCAGCTTCCGCTCCCGCCGCGGGGTGTGGTTGTTGTGGGGTCCGGCCTGGGCGTACTGCGGGATGTGGGCATCGACCAGCCAGGCCTCGCCGCCCTGGAACCGGACGTACGCCTCGGAGATGTCCGCGCGACCGGCGCGCAGCGACTTCACCTCTGAGCCCCTCAGGCTCAGCCCCGCCTCGAGGCGCTCCATCAGCTCGAACGAGCGGCGCGCCTTGCGATTCTCTGCGATGTTGCGTTTGCGGGACATGACGGGAGCATCCGTTCCAGGGCTCGGCGCAAGTTCTACGCACGCCACTGCGCGTGACAAGCGCGCGCTCCCTCCCGCCCCACTTCTTCACACGCTCCTGCTGGGTGGGGCATCGCAAGCTCGCGGGAGGCCCCTTGAACAGTTCGGACGAACGGGGATTATCAACGATCGGATGCGAAGTGGGAGCCGGTGGGAGACGCGCTCCTTGAACGCCACCCGCCCGACGCACCGCCAGCCGCCCCCTCGCGGAGTCCGTAGAGCAAGCGTCCCCGAATTTTCCTGGCATCCCGAAAGGGCGCGGTCATCAGCGTCAAGAGCGATCGCCCAGGTGGGAGAAAGTGGCACAGGGTGGATCAGCGGGTGAAAGAAGTGGGAGGCTGGTATTGGCCGGTGGGATCGAAGTGGTTCTCTCCCCCACAGCATTCCATGTCACCGCGCCCACCCTCCCTCCTTCTCTCCACGCTCCTGCTGAACTGCTGCTCCGGCGGCCTGCTGCTGCATTGCTGGTGTTTTGCTGTCCATGCTCTTCCCGTCACTGAACGCGGACCTCACCCTGGACGCGAAGGGCCGGGTGATGCTGCCCCGACTGCTGCGGAATGCCCTGGAGCTTCAGGGTATCAACCGGCTGGTCGCGTTCGCCAACGGGGGACCGCACGGCGGGCTGGCGTTCTACACCATGGAGGCCTGGCAGGCCCTCGCGGAGCGCCACCAGAGCGATGATCCGATGGATGCGCGGGCCCGACTGTTCGCGCTGGCCATCGCCTCCACCGCGCAGACCACCAACATCGACAGCTCGGGGCGCGTCCTGCTCCCGCAGACGCTCCGTTCGCTGCTCCGGATCGATCGCGAGGCCTACCTGTTCAGCGCCGGTGGGTGGTTCGAGCTGTGGGGCCGCGACCGCTGGCTCAGCCGCGGCTACCCCCAGGCCGCTGCGCTTTGGGATGAGCTGTTCGGTTTCGGCTCGCTGGACCCCGCTCAGGTGAGCAGCACCGCTCCGACCGCCAGCACCACTCTGGCAGGCAGCACCACTCTGGCAGGCAGCACCACTCTGGCAGGCGGCACCACTCCGACAGGCGGCAGGGGTGAGGAGTGAGCCCGTGGACTTCCGACACCGTCCTGTGCTCCTCGACGCCGTGGTGCGCCTGGTCGGCACCCCAGGAGGGCGACACCTCGACGGCACCCTGGGTGGCGGCGGTCACAGCGAAGCCCTCCTGCGCGCCGCCGGCCCGGACGCACACCTAGTGGGGATCGACCGCGACCCCCACGCCCTCGCGGCCGCCGGCGCCCGGCTCGCGCCCTTCGGTGATCGCGTCACCATCCTCCGCGGCCGGTACGCAGATCTCGAGCAACTCACCACCGGAGCATTCGACGCCATCCTGCTGGACCTCGGCGTCAGCTCGCCGCAGCTCGATCGGCCCGAGCGGGGGTTCTCGTTCCGCCGCGAAGGCCCGGTGGACATGCGCATGGATCCCGACCAGCCCCTCGACGCCGCAGCGCTCATCGACTCGCTTGATCAGGCTGGGCTGGAGCGCATCCTGCGGGAGTACGGCGAGGAGCGCCGAGCCCGTCGCGTGGCCCGCGCGGTGCTCGCGGGGCGCCCCTGGACGAGCACGCTCGCCCTCGCCGACTGCGTGGCCCGCGCCGTGGGGGGGCGTCCTCAGCGCATCCACCCGGCCACCCGGACCTTCCAGGCGCTCCGGATCGCCACGAACGATGAGCTCGGGCAGCTCGACCGTGGCCTCAACGCGGCCCTCCGCCGACTCGCGCCGGGGGGCCGACTGGGCGTCATCTCCTTCCACTCCCTCGAAGACCGCGTGGTCAAGCACCGCCTCCGTCAGGCCGCGGGTGTCGGCGCCGAGCGAGATCTCTACGGCCAGCCGGTGGCCCCGCCGCTGGGCCAGTTGGTCACTCGCCGGCCGCTCAAGGGCGGCGAGCACGATCCCGACAATCCCCGCGCGCGCTCCGCGCTGCTGCGGGTCTTCGAGCGCGCGGCCGCCCTTTCCTCCGCTGCCTCCCCTCCCTGATCTCCCGGAAGTCCCATGATGCAGCACCTGACGAGAGGCGCGGAGTTCGCCTCGGCGCGTCCTCTGCTGGAGCCGGACGACGGCATCGAGCTGAGCCACCTGTGGCGGTTCCTGTTCGTCGCCGCGCTGATCACGAGCTGCCTGCTGCTGGCTGCCTGGTCGCGCGTGGATCTGATCGAGATCTCCGTGGCGCTCGATCAGGTGGAGGCCAGCCTGGCGTCCGCAAAGAGCGAGCGCAGCCGGCTTGAGCTGGAGCTCGCCACGCTCAACGATCCACATCACCTCGCGCGCAGCGCTGAGCGCCTGTCGCTGCAGGTGGCTGTGCCGGTCGTGGAGATCCGCCCGCAGTGAAGGCTCGGCTCCCCCCACAGGTCCAGGCCCTCCTGCCCGATCGGGCGGGTCGGCCGACCCCTGATCCAGAGATCCGCGCCCGCGGCATCCGACGCATGGGGTGGGTCTGCGTGCTGGGGGTGGTCGGCTACTTCGCGCTGGCCGCGCGCGCGACCACCTTGATGCTGCTCCCCGACGATCGTCTGGAGGGGAAGGCCCGCGTGCAGTTCGAGGCGGCGATCGAGGTGCAGGGACGCCGCGGCGACATCCTCGACAGGCATGGCGTCATCCTGGCCACCTCGGTCGATCTGCACGATCTCCACGCCGACCCCAGCAAGCTCGACGCCGACGCCCGCTCCGCGCTGGCCCGCGAGCTGGCTCCGCGCATCGGGCAGCCGGTGAAGAAGCTCACGCATCGCCTGGGGATCCCCGGCCGCCGCGACGTGCTCCTCGCGCAGGATCTCACCCCCGCCGCCGCCGGTCGGATCAAGCAGGCGGTCCGCACGCTCGGGAGCGAGCGGGGCGACCGCGCGCTGCGCAGCAGCCTGTGGACCACCCGCGAGTCGCGCCGCTTCTACCCGGGCAAGCACGAGGCCGCTCCGCTGCTCGGGCTGGTCGGACATCGCGGCACCGGCCTCGCGGGCCTGGAGCGCCAGCTCGAGCGCACCTTGCAGGGCGACCGCTACAAGTACATCCAGTGGCAGGATCGCAAGGGGCGCCAGATCACGCCGGACACCGTGCATGTCGGCGACGGCACCACGGTGGTCACCACCATCGATCGACAGATTCAGCAGGCCGCCGAGGAGGCCCTCGCCACCCAGATGGAGGTCACCGGGGCGCAGGCCGCGTACATGGTCGTGGTGGATGTGCGCACTGGCGAGATCCTGGCGCTCGCCAACCAGCCCTCCCAGAACCCCAACACCACCCAGGGCCTGAAGCTGGCCGCGCTGAAGAACCGCGCGGTGATGGACGCCATCGAGCCCGGCTCCGTCTTCAAGCCGTTCATCGCCGCGGCGGCGCTCGAGGAGGGGGTAGTCTCTCCCAACACCGTCATCCACTGCGAGGACGGCCGGTGGCGAGTGGGCCGCAGCATCATCCACGACGATCACCCCCGGGGCGCGAGCACCGTCACGGAGATCATCAAGTACTCCAGCAACATCGGCGCGGCGAAGCTGGCCTTCGAGCTGGGGGCTGAGCGTTCTCTCGGGTATCTGTCCGACTTCGGCTTCGCTCGCTCAACCGGCCTCGGGCTGCCCGGCGAGACGCGCGGCATCATGCGCCGCCCCGACCGCATCAAGCCCATCGAGCTGGCGACCACCTCGTACGGCCACGGCGTCACCACCAACGCGGTGCAGCTCGCGATGGCCGTCGCGGCGCTGGGCAACGACGGCGTGCGCATGAAGCCCCACCTGGTCAAGGAGCACCGCGACGCCGACGGCGAGGTGGCCGCCGTGTTCGCGCCCGAGAAGGATCGCCGCGTGGTGTCCGCGGAGACCGCCCGGCTCACCCTCCGCATGATGGAGACCGTGCTGGAAGACGGCGGTACGGGCACGCGCGCCCGGGTGCCGGGCTACCGCGTCGCCGGAAAGACGGGCACCGCCTGGAAGCACGTGGACGGCGGCTACTCCGACACCGACCGCATCGGCTCGTTCGTGGGGCTCCTCCCGGCGGACAACCCCCGGCTGGCGATGGCGGTGGTCGTCGACACCCCCACGATCGGCCGCTCCTACGGCGGGGTGGTCGCCGGGCCCGCGTTCTCGATGGTGGGCTCTGCGGCGATGCGCATCCTCGGTGTGCCGCCCGATCCGGACGCCGACCTGCCGACCGACGACGAGCCGCTCGGCGGAGGCCCCACCGAGCCGCCCGTGCCGATGACCACCCCCGAGCTGCAGTGGCTGGCCTCGGGTGAGCTGCGCCTCCCCAATCTCTCCGGTCTGAGCATGCGAGACACCCTGGTCACCCTCCAGGGCGCCGGGCTCTCCATCACGACCATCGGCTCGGGGCGCGTGGCCCAGCAGCGACCGCTGCCGGGTGCGGCCCTCTCTCCCGGGGATCGGGTGGAGGTCATCCTCCAGTGATCCGCTCCTCGCCAGACCGCTCGCTTCTGGCGCCTTCGGCGTCGAACAACCGCGTGTCTCCGTACCACGGAACGCGCAAGACGCCGTCCCACGGCGTCGCCCCTACTCCAGAAGTCGTTCGGGTTTCACCCGCTCGCGCCGCCGGATCCGGGGCACCCCTCCCCCCCTCCGGAACCACCGGGAGTCGGTCGCTGTCCCCTGCAGCGGTCCGGTCGCGCATCCCACCTCCAGGCGCGACCCCCAACGCCAAGCGGCGGCTCCCACCGGGCGCACGTTCCCATCGGGAGGCCCCCCCCTCCACGGCACCATCGGTCGATGGCGTCGCGGCATCCCCATCCAGGCCTCCCGACGCCCGCCCGCCAACCTTCGGCTCCGCGCGCAGAATCCCGCTCCAGCTGGCTGTCCCCGTGCCAACGCTGTGCTGACTCTCGCTCGATAGAAGCGCCGACTCCCGGGGCTCCGGACCCCTCCCCCCCCTGCACCCGCCGCGCCCCCACCCCCCCCCCCCCCCCCCCCCCCCCCCAGCCCCCGCCCCGCCCGCCCGCCGGGCCGCGGCGGCCGCCGCCGCGGCCCCCGCCCATGCTTCTCTCCGAGCTCCTCCCAGAGCTGGACCCGCGGGACGTCCGCGGGCCGGTGAATCGCCCGATCCGGGGGGTCTGGCACGACTCGCGCAAGGTGGGTCCGCGAGACCTCTTCGTCGCGATCCGCGGCGGGCAGATCGACGGCCGGCGCTTCGCCAAGGGGCTCCAGGCAGCCGCGGTGATCGCCGACGGCCCCGTAGAGGTCGCCGGCGGCGTCACGGTGATCGAGGTCGCGGATACCCGGCAGGCGCTGGCCCGCGCGGCGGCGGCCCTGGCAGGGCACCCTGCGCGTGACGTGCCGGTCGTGGCCCTCACGGGGACGAACGGCAAGACAACGACCACCTGGCTGATCGAGGCGGCGGCGCAGGCAGCAGGCGTGGACATCGGCGTGATCGGCACCACCGGCCACCGCATCGCTGGCGTCTCCCGACCAGCGGCCCTCACCACACCCGAAGCGCCGGTGGTCCAGCAGCTCCTCTCCGAGGCCCGCGACGCCGGCTGCGGCGCAGTGGTGATTGAGACCTCGTCGATCGGGCTGGCGCTGCGACGGGTGGACGCCATCCCGTTCCGGGTGGGGGTCTTCACAAGCTTCAGCCGCGACCACCTGGGCTTCCACGGCGACATGGCGCGGTACCGCGCGGCCAAGGACCGCCTGTTCACCGAGCTGCTCGACCCGCAGGGACGGGCGCTGCTGTCCGCCGACGTCTCGATCCCCGTCGGGGTGCGCGCCCCGGTGTGGACCTACGGCGCAGGCCCCCCTGGCGCGGGCTCCCCTGGCGTCCGGCCGACCTGCGACATCCAGGCCCTCGACATCACCGCCGACCTGAGCGGCACCACCGCCCGGGTGATCACCCCGGCCGGTGAGGCGTCGCTGTCGCTGCGGCTGATCGGCCCCCACAACCTCGACAACGCCCTGGCGGCGCTGGGCGTGGGCCTCGCGCTGGGCTGGCCGCTGCCACGGATCTGCGCCGGTCTTGGCGCGCTGGAGAGCGTCCCCGGCCGTCTGGAGCGAGTCAACAATGACCAGGGCATCACGATCCTGGTGGACTACGCCCACACGCCTGATGCCTTGACGCAGGTCCTCGCGGCGTTGGCCCCGCTGGTGCCTGGGCGCATGCTCGCCGTCTTTGGCTGCGGCGGAGACCGAGACGCCGGCAAGCGCCCGCAGATGGGGGCCGCGGCCAGCCGGGGCAGCGATCGCGTGTACGTCACCTCCGACAACCCCCGCTCCGAAGACCCCGACGCGATCATCAAGGACATCCTGCCCGGGGTCTCCGGGCCGCGCGTGGTGACCCCCGATCGCGCGGCTGCCATCGCCCGCGCCGTGGGCGACGCCCGCCCCGGCGATCTCGTGCTCATCGCTGGCAAGGGACACGAGACGGTTCAGATCGTCGGTGACGCTGTCACCCCATTCGACGACCGTCTGGTGGCCCGGGACGCTCTCCGGAGCCGCGCTCTCGACAGGAGGCAGGGATGATCCTCGACCCCCACGCAATGGCCCACGCCACGGGCGGCGTCCTCGTCCGCGCCGGCCCCGCAGGGCCCGTCGGAATCGACAGCCGCAAGATCGGCCCCGCTCAGTGGTTCCTGGCGCTCGCCGGGGAGCGGTTCGACGGTCACGACTTTCTACCGCAGGTGGCTCAGGCCGGCTGCGCCGGCGCCATCGCCGAGCGCGTTCCCGACGATTGGAGCGCGGGGTTCATCGCCGTGCCCAACGGCGAGCGCGCGCTGCAGGACATCGCGCGGGCGTGCCGATCGCTCCACGACGGACCGGTGGTGGGCATCACCGGGAGCGCGGGCAAGACCACCACCCGCGCGATGGTCGCCCTGGTGGCCGAGGCGCGCGGCGCGGTCCATCAGACGGCGGGCAACTTCAACAACCACATCGGCCTCCCCCTCACCCTGCTCGCCGCGCCGACCGATGCGGCCGTGTGGGTGATCGAGATGGGCATGAATCATCTGGGAGAGATCGCCTTCCTGCAGGAGATCGCCCGCCCCACCATCCGCCTGATCACCAACGTCGGCGCGGCCCACGTCGAGGGCACCGGCTCGCTGGACGGCGTCGCGCGAGCCAAGGGCGAGCTGTTCGACGGCGCGCGACCCGACGACGTCTGCTGCGTCAACACCGACGACCCCCGGGTGGCCGCGCTGCCGCTGCCCGAGGGTGTGCGGGTGCTGCGCTTCGGGCGCGGCGATGGAGCGGACGCCCGCCTCATCTCGGCGCGAATCGACCCGACGGACCTGTCCACCCGCTTCGCGATCTCCACGGCGGGTGGGATGATCGAGGGGCGGATCACCTCCCCTGGGCTGCACCTGGCGCTCAACGCTTGCGCGGCTGTCTGCGTGGGCCTCGCGCTGGAGATCCCCGCCGCCGAGATGGGCGCGCGGCTGTCGGCGTACGCGCCGGTGGGCATGCGCATGCGGCTCGAAGACGGTCCCCGAGGTCTGCGGATCATCAACGACGCCTACAACGCCAACCCGCTGAGCTGCGCGGCCAGCCTGCGCGCGCTGGCGTCGGTCACCGGCGCGCGACGGGTTGCGCTCCTCGGCGACATGCTGGAGCTGGGCGAGGCGGAGCTGGATGGTCACCGCGAGGTGCTGCGGCTGGCCCGCTCGCTGGAGCTGGACCTGCTGGGGCTGGCCGGACCGCGCTACGCCGCCGCCGTCGCCGCCGAGGGGCTGGCAGCGGGCCCAGATCTCGCCCTCGCCACCGACGCCGCGGCCCTCGCCGCGGACGTCACCGACCGGCTCCGGCCGGCCGATCTCGTGCTGCTCAAAGGCAGCCGCGGGCTGCGCATGGAGCGCGTGCTCGACAACCTGGAGCCCTGATGCTGTACCACCTGCTGGTCCCGCTCTCCGATCAGCACCAGTTCTTCAACCTCTTCCGCTACATCTCGTTCCGGACGTCGTGGGGGCTGGTGACGGCGTTGGCGATCTGCTACTCGCTCTACCCCTGGTTCATCGGGCTGATGCGGCGCAAGCGCGTCGAACAGATCATCCGCGTTGATGGTCCCCAGGCCCACATCGAGAACAAGGTCGGCACCCCCACGATGGGCGGCGTGCCGCTGCTGATCTCGGTCGCGATCTCCACGCTGCTGTGGGCACGGCTGGACCAGCCGGTGGTCTGGATCGCGCTGGTGATCATCCTCGGCTACGGCGTCATCGGCTTCATCGACGACTACAAGAAGGTGATGCTGCGCAGCAGCGACGGGCTGGCGGGGCGCTGGAAGCTGGTGGGACAGGGCGGCCTGGGCGTGCTCGCGCTGGGCTGGGGCGTGTGGTCGGGGCACATCGATCCGGTGCTGTCGCTGCCGTTCTTCAAGAACGTCACCATCCACTTCGATCAGATCGCGATCGGCGGGGTGTCTCTCGGCGCGGTCTATGTGCTGTTCGGCACCTTCGTGCTCATGGGCACATCGAACGGTGTCAACCTCACCGACGGCCTCGACGGGCTGGCGATCGGACCCGTGATGACCTCTGCGGGCACCTTCGGCATCCTCGCCTACGTCGCGGGCAACGCGATCATCGCGGACTACCTGACCATCCCAT
The DNA here is from genome assembly GCA_964464515.1 of uncultured Enterobacterales bacterium. Taxonomy (GTDB): domain Bacteria; phylum Myxococcota_A; class UBA796; order UBA796; family UBA2385; genus CAYXGP01. Next base: position 22,510 of record CAYXGP010000005.1, on the reverse strand, counting down.
ACATCGTGGGAGCCGGCGAGCTGACCGTGTTCGCCATGGCGATCGTGGGCGCCGGGCTGGGCTTCCTCTGGTACAACACCTTCCCCGCGCAGATCTTCATGGGTGACGTGGGCTCGCTGGCGCTGGGCGGCGGCCTGGGCTCGCTGGCGGTGCTCACCAAGAACGAGATCCTGCTGGTGCTGGTGGGCGGGATCTTCGTTCTGGAGACGCTCAGCGTGATCATCCAGGTGACGTCGTTCAAGCTGACCGGCAAGCGCGTGTTCCGGATGGCACCCATCCACCACCACTACGAGAAGAAGGGGTGGAGCGAACCGAAGATCATCGTGCGGTTCTGGATCATCTCCATCCTGCTGGCCCTCGTGGCGCTGACCACCCTGAAGGTGCGATGAAGCGAAGCGGCCAGCGCCGTCCCAGGAAGCCTCTCGCGGGACTGGAGCTCACCCGACAGCTCCTCTCCGGACGGCGTGTGCTGGTGGTGGGCATGGCCCGCAGCGGTCGCTCGGCGGCCCGCCTGGCCCTGGCCTGCGGCGCGCGCGAGGTGATCTGCACGGATCTGCGCGCCGACGCCGAGCAGGTCCCGGGCGCCCGGGCGGTCTACGGCCGCCACGATCGCGCAGACTTCCTCGGCGCCGATCTGATCGTGCTCTCGCCGGGAGTGCCCGCCCGCGCGCCGGACGTGCAGGCGGCGCTGGGCGCCGGCGTCCCGGTGGTGGGAGAGCTCGGGCTGGCCGCCCGGATGCTCCAGGATCGAGGCGTGCCCGTGCTGGCGGTGACGGGGACCAACGGCAAGTCATCGACGGTCTCGCTGCTGGGGCAGCTCCTGGCGGGCGCAGGCCGGCGGGTGTTCGTGGGCGGAAACCTGGGCCGACCGGCCAGCGAAGCGGCGCTGGACCTGCTCTCGGGCGCCCCGCCGGACGCCGCGGTCCTGGAGGTCTCGTCGTACCAGCTCGAGTTCCCGGGAGCCCTCCGTCCCCAGGCGGCTGCCGTCCTCAACCTCACGCCGGATCACCTCGCGCGACACGGAGACATGGCCGGGTATGCCGAGGCGAAGCTGCGCCTGCTGGCCGCCACGTCCCCGGACGGCATCGCGGCCCTGCCGCCGGAAGATCCCTGGCTGCGCGCGCCGGACCGGCGGGTCCATCACCTGGGCGGCGCGCCCGGCGTGGACTGGGACAGCAGCGCCCTGACGTTCATCGGCACGCCGGACGACGGCCCGCTGCCGCTGGACGGCTTCGTCCTCCCCGGCGATCACAACCGCGCCAACCTCGCCGCCGCCGCGCTGCTTTGTCTGGGAGCGGGCCTCCGGCGCGCGGAGCTGCGCCTCGATCACCTGCGCCCGCTGGCCCACCGCCTCGAGCCCGTCGCCGAGGTCGATGGCGTGCGCTGGGTGAACGACTCCAAGGCCACCAACGTCGACGCCGCTCGCGTCGGGATCCGCGCGCTGCCTGGTCCGCTGGTGGTGCTGCTGGGCGGCAGCGGCAAGGCCGGCGCCGACTACGCTGCGCTGCGCGGGGTGCTGGAGCGCGGCGCTCACCGGGTGATCTGCTTCGGCGCCGCCGGCCCCGAGATCGCCGCGGCGCTGAGCGGTCTGCCGCTGGAAGGGGCGCCCGGTCTGGAGGCCGCAGTGGCGCTCGCTCGGCAGGTCGCTCGCACCGGAGACGCCGTGCTGCTGTCACCGGCCTGCGCGAGCTTCGACGAGTTTCGTGACTTCGAACACCGCGGCGCGGTCTTCACCCGCCTCGCCCGAGGCCGCTGATGACCCGCGCCGCCACCACTCAAGACCCCATGACCCGAGTCTCTGCGACTCGAGACCCGCGAGGTTGGGCATGAACCGACGCACCGATCCATGGCTGATATCCATCGTCGCCACCCTGATCGTCCTGGGCATGGTGATGGTCTACTCGGCGTCTGCCGTGGTGGTCGGCGAGGCCACCGGGGATCCCGCTCGGTACTTCACCCGGCAGCTCGCCGCGGTGGTCGCCGGGCTCGCGCTCTGCGCCGCCTCGATGGTGACCCCCACGCGCGTGCTGCGGCGCTACCGCTGGGCGTTCTACTCAGCCTGCGTCGTGGGGCTGGTGCTCACCTACGTCCCGGGCGTCCAGCACCGCGCCAACGGCGCTGCCCGCTGGATCGGCTTCGGCTCCGTGAACGTCCAGCCCTCGGAGTTCGCAAAGATCGCCATCCTGATGTGCCTGGCGCACCGGCTGGAGCGCTACCGCGCGCACATCGAAGACTGGCGGGAATGGACCCTCTCGCTCTCCCTGCTGTTGGCCCCCGCGGTCCTCACGCTCGGGCAGCCCGACTTCGGCACGACGACCATCCTGGTGGGGCTGTGCGGCGTCATGCTGTTCGTGGCAGGGATGCGGCTGTCGCACATCGCGGCGCTGGGCGGCGTCACGCTGGCGGTGGGGATCCCCGTGATGCTGATGGAGTCGTACCGCCTGCGGCGCCTCACCAGCTTCACCGACCCCTGGGCCGCGATGGACGCCGAGGGCTACCACATCATCCAGAGCTGGATCGCCATGCACTCCGGCGGGCTGTGGGGGCAGGGGCTGGGCAACTCGATGGCGAAGCTGCACTTCCTGCCCGAGCCCTGGACGGACTTCATCGGCAGCGTCATCGCCGAGGAGCTGGGGCTGATGGGCGTGCTGGCCGTGATCGTGCTGTACGCGCTGCTGGTGTGGCGCGGGATGCACATCGCCCGCCACGCGCGCGACGCCTTCGGTATGTACCTGGCCGCCACGTTGTCGGCGATGATCGGCTTCGAGGCGTTCTTCAACCTCGCCGTCATCATGGGGTTGGTGCCACCGAAAGGGCTCGTCCTGCCGTTCATCTCATACGGCGCCAGCGCGATGATCTCGCACCTGTGGGTGGTGGGGATCCTGCTGACCATCGCCGCGGAGTCGGACGAGGCGCCGGTGGAGGCGGGTTGGCCGAACCGCCGGATGGTCGGCCCGCAGCCGGCGGATCTGGCGCTGAACTGATCCGTCGGACCAGCGGCGCTCGCTGCCCTGCGCAAGGACGGCTGCTCGATCCTGACAGGCAACCTCCTCGATCAAGGCAGGCAACCTCCTCGATCAAGGCAGGCGATCGGTGAGGACTTGTCGAGAGTTTGATCTCCGGGTTACAAACTGGTCGGACCACCGGACCACCGGACCACCGAGCCACCAGCACCGCCCCCGGTCCAGGCCAGATGAGGAGCAGCCATGAACTTCACCCCTGTGAAGCGCCGGAAGATCGCCGTACAGATCGCCGACACCATCCGAGACGCCATCCTCGGCGGAGAGATCGCGCCCGGCTCGGCCCTCCCCTCCGAGCGGGCTCTCGCCGGCCGGTTCTCGGTCAACCGCTCCAGCGTGCGCGAGGCCCTGCTGCGGCTCGAAGCCTGGGGTCTCGTCGAGGTCCGACACGGCGGCGGAACGCGCGTCACCGACTTCCTCGCCACCGCGGGGCTGCAGGTCCTCCCCTTCCTGCTGGCCCCCGGCGGGCAGCTCGATCCGGCGCTGCTCAGCGACCTCCTCGATCTGCGCACGGCGCTGCTGGGCTTCACCGCGGAGCGCGCAGCCCGCAGCGCGACCCCGGAGGGCATCGAGCGCCTCGCCGCCGCCGCGGCGCGTCTGGACGGGCTGACCGACCCGATCGACATCCAGACGCTGGACTTCGACTTCTTCCAGATCCTGGTCGAGCTGTCGGGAAACCGCGTGCTCGGCCTGATCGCCAACGGCATCCGCGCGGTCTACGACCAGAACCTCCCGCTGTTCCAGCAGCTCTACTCCGGTCCCTTCGACCCCCACCGCCACCACGAGACGGTGGACGCCGTGCGATGCAGAGACGCCGGACGGGCGCGGGCGGCGATGGAGGCCTTCGGAGCCGCGGCGCTGGGAGGTGCGCGATGAGCGCCGCCCAGAACCGACAGGCAGAGCTCCACCGCGCCGACAACCGCATCCGCTACGCCGCCGACGCCGGGCACGGACACGTCGAGAGCTGGTTCCTGCGGGCCAACCACCCCACGGAACGTCGAGCGATCTGGCTCAAGGCCACAATCCTCGCCCCGATGGACGGAGCCGCGGTCGCCGAGGCCTGGTGCTGCACGTTCGAGCCGGGCGGGGCGTGGGGGCGGCGCGTCACGGTGCCCGTGGGCGAGGCGCGCTTCGGCGAGCAGATCGAGATCGGCGGGTGTCGCCTGGACCTGGGCCCGGACCGCGGGAGCGCCGAGGGCGCGCTGGGGGATCGGCGGTGGGCGCTCCGGTGGGAGCCAGCCGGTGGTGTCCTGGCCGACCCGCTGTGCATCCCGTTCACCCGCAAGCTCATCGACGGCCCGTTCCCGCGCTCGAAGCTGCTCACCCCCTCGCCCGTCCTGCGCTTCTCCGGGCGTCTGGAGCTGCCCGATCAGGCGATCGACCTCGACGGCTGGACCGGTATGCAGGGGCACAACTGGGGGCGCGAGCACGCCCACACCTACGCCTGGGGACAGTGCGTCTTCCACGACGCCGAGGGCGCGCCCTTCTGCGTGGCCGAGGGCTTCTCGGGCCGCATCCGGATCGGGGGATGGATCACCCCGTTCATCTCGGCGCTGCTTGTGCGCCGCGGGGATCGCACCTACCGCTTCTCGCGGCTGGTCGACCTGTGGCGTCAGCGACCGGAGCTGGGAGACTCCGCGTGGTCGCTGCGTATCCGCGGCTCCGACGGAGAGGCCCTGCTGTCCATGCGAGCCGACCCGGGAGAGGTGATCTGCCTGGGGTACGAGAACCCCGACGGCCACCGCTCCTACTGCCTCAACAGCAAGCTCGCGGCGACCACCCTGCGCGTCAACCCCGTAGGCGAAGATCCCTTCGAGTGCCACAGCCCCTTCGGCGGCGCGCTCGAGTTCCTCCAGCGGGCCCCCCACCCGCGCTACCCGGACGTGGTGTGACATGGGACTGTCCTTCTTCGAGACGATGTCGGGTCACCTCGACGACACCTGCGGCCACCGCAACGTCGCCGAGTTCGAGATCAAGGCCGAGGCGAGCCACCTGCGGGCGCTGGCGCGCACCGGCGAGGCGCGCATCACGGGCATCATGCACGCGCCCCCCTGGGCAGAGGCGGCGCCGCTGGAGGGGACCCTCCGCGTCCGCCCCCTGATCGGGCGGACGATCACCTATGACTTCCGCTTTCGCGACGACGAAGACCGCGAGCTGCACTTCTTCGGTCAAAAGGACCTGCGCTGGTGGCGCCCGCGGCGCAGCATGACCACCCTGCGCTCGGTGCTGCGCGACGGCGACACGCTGCTCGCCAGCGGCGTGCTGTACTTCGACCTGGGCGACCTGCCCGAGTTCCTGGCGTCCGTCACCCCCACAACGGGGATGCGCGCCCTCGACCTCGACGCTCCCCTCCCAGACGGCGAGGCCCCGATCGAGCCGCTGGGCGAGCACGATCGTGCGCTGCTGGCCTCCTACGCCCGCGCGGCGATCGTCCCAGGTCAGCGCGTCCCCGAGGCTGACGAGCAGACCATCACTGCGACGCTGCGCCACCTGGCGCGCCTGCCGCCCCACCTCCGCCGGCTGTACCGGGCCTGCCTGCGCAGCCTCGACGGCATCTCCCGCGCGCGCACCGGGCGCGGGTTCACACAGCTCGACCTCCCGCAGCAGCGTCAGCTCGTGGAGCGGCTGGCCGCGGCAGGCAACGCCGGCGCGGGCGCGGCCTTCATCCTGGGACTTCCGCTCAAGAGCGCCCACTACAGCCGCCGCGATTTCCTGGATCGGCTGGGCTACCCCACGCTCGACAACCCCGTCCGCGAGCCCCCGCCCCGCTGGGCCGCGCAGGTCACCACGGCCGAAGAGCTCGAGGCTGAGAACACCTTCGAGGCCGACGTGGTGGTCGTAGGCACCGGCGCGGGGGGCGGACCGGTCGCGGCCCTGCTCGCCGAGGCGGGCCTGGCCGTCGCCATCATCGAGGAGGGCCGCTTCCACGATCGCGGGGAGTTCGCCGGCGACCCGCATCACCGCATCCAGCGGTTCTGGCGCGACGGCGGCATGACCTACAGCCTCGGCCGCGCGCCCGTCTCCCTGCCTATCGGGCGCATGGTGGGCGGGACGACGGCCATCAACTCCGGCACCTGCTTCCGCACGCCGGACGCCGTCCTCGCGGAGTGGCGCAGCGAGCTCGGCTTCCCCGACGACTTCACGTCCGAGGCCTTCTCCCCCTGGCTGGACGCGGTCGAGGCCGAGCTTCAGGTCACCCCCGGCGACCGCCGCTACCTCGGAGCCATCGCAGAGGCGGTCGCCCGCGGCGCCGACGCCATGGGGGCCGAGCACGGCCCCCTCTCTCGGAACGCCCCCGACTGCGACGGCCAGGGAGTGTGCGCGGTGGGCTGCCCCACAGACGCCCGCCGCTCGACCAACGTCTCGTACATCCCCCGAGCGCTGCGGGCGTCGGCCCACCTGTTCACGGGGCTGCCGGTGCGCCGGATCTTGCGAAGAGGCAGCCGGGCGGTGGCCGTCGAGGCCCGGGGCTACGACCGCCACGGCGCGCCCCGGGTGCTGCGCGTCAAGGCGCGGGCGATCGTGGTGGCCTGCGGCTCGCTGGGCTCACCGGGGCTGCTCCGCGACAGCGGCCTCCGCCTGCCCTGGATCGGTCGCAACCTGTCCATCCACCCCGCGCTGGGCATGTTCGCGATGTTCGACGAGGCGACGGAGCCGTGGAAGGCCATCCCCCAGTCGTACGGGGTCCACGGACTGGTCGGCCCGGACGTACGGTTCGAGGGCTTCTATGTGCCGCCGCAGCTCTCCGCGCCGCTCCTGCCGCTGGAGGGGGCCGAGCTGACGCGCTGGATGCACCGACACGACCAGGTCGGACAGTACGGCTTCATGATCCGCGACCCGAGCAGCGGCCGGGTGGTGCGCGGTCCCCGAGGCCGCGCGCTCATCCACTACCCCCTCGCTCCTCGGGTCCTGGACAGACTGCAGGAGGGCGCGGCGGTGCTCGCCGAGCTGCTGCTGCGCGGCGGCGGCCGCGAGGTGCTGGCCGGGCTCGGCAAGTGCAGATTCGTTCGCACCATGGACGAGGCGCGGGCGATCCGCGACCTGAAGCTCGGACCGGCTGACTACCGCATCGCAGCGTTCCACCCGCTGGGCACGTGCCGAATGGGACGGTCCCCGGAAGACAGCGTGGTCGACTTCGATCACCGGGTCCACGGCACCGACAACCTGTACGTCATCGACGGCAGCAGCGTGCCCACGTCGCTGGGGGTCAACCCGCAGGTGACGATCATGGCGATGGCGACGCGGGCGGCGGCGGGGCTGGCGGCGCGTCTGGGCTAGGGCGTCACCGGCCTGGATGGGCGGGGCCACCAGCGGCCGAAGTCCCCGCGCTCGGATAGAGCCTTCGCCCCGCGGAGTGAACAGGAGCCACCGTGTTCCGAGGCAAGATTCAGCGCATCCACTTCATCGGAGTCGGCGGCTCCGGCATGAGCGGCATCGCGGAGGTGCTGCTGACGATGGGCTACGCCGTGACCGGCTCCGACCTCAAGGCCGGCGCGGTGATCGCGCGCCTGCGCGAGCTGGGGGGCACCATTCACCTGGGCCACGACCCAGCGCACGTGGTGGGCGCAGACGTCGTCGTGCGCTCGACCGCGATCCCGGATCGCAACGTGGAGGTCCGGGCGGCCGAGGCGGCGAAGATCCCCGTCATTCCCCGGGCCGAGATGCTCGGCGAGCTGATGCGCATGCGCTACGGCATCGCCATCGCGGGTACCCACGGCAAGACCACCACCACCTCGATGGTGGCCCGCTGCCTGCAGACGGCCGGCCTCGACCCGACCGTGGTGATCGGAGGGCGCCTGGACACCATCGGCTCGTCCGCCCACCTGGGCGCCGGCGAATTCATGGTGGCCGAGGCCGACGAGTCCGACGGCAGCTTCATGCTGCTCGATCCGACCGTGACGGTGGTGACCAGCGTGGACCCCGAGCACCTCGACCACTGGGGCAGCCTCGACGCGCTGCTCGACGGCTTCACCGCCTTCGCCGGCAAGGTGCCCTTCTTCGGGTTCTCCAGCCTGTGCCTCGATCACCCACGCGTGCAGCAGCTCGTTCCGCGCATCCGTCGCCGGGTGGTGACCTACGGGCTGTGCGCGCAAGCGGAGGTCCGCGGCGAGGCGATCCGACAGGCCGGCATGACCACCACCTTCCGGGTGCTTTGGCGCGACCGCCCCCTCGGCGACATCTCGCTCGGAATGCCCGGCCGCCACAACGTGCGCAACGCGCTGGCGGCGCTGTCGGTGGCGCTGGAGCTGGAGGTCCCGTTCGATCAGCTCCAGACGGCGCTGGACGGCTTCGCGGGGGTCGATCGCCGCTTCTCGGTGCGAGCGGAGATCCCCGGCGAGCAGCCGATCACCATCATCGATGACTACGGCCACCACCCCGTCGAGATCATGGCGACGCTGGAGGGCGCCCGCGACTCCTGGCCGCAGCGCCGGCTTGTCGCGGTGTTTCAGCCGCATCGCTACAGCCGCGTGAGAGATCTGCGCGACGACTTCGCGCGGAGCTTCAACCTGGCCGGCCACGTGGTGGTCTGCCCGATCTACCGCGCTGGCGAGGCGCCGATCGACGGGCTCGACGCGACGTCGGTGGCCGCGTCGCTGTCGGGCTTCGGCCATCGCTCGGTCCGGGCGGCGGAGTCCCTGACTGACGCCGTCGACCACCTCGCTCAGGAGGTCCGCCCCGGTGACGTCGTGATCACCCTCGGCGCGGGAGACGTGGGCAGCGTCTGCGACACGCTGGCCCGTCGGCTGGGAGCGCCTGCGTGATCACGCCTGAGCTGCTGGACGCCCTGGCGGAGCTGGCCGGGCTCGTGGTGCGACGCGGCGAGCCGATGGCGCGCCATGTGCCCCTGCGGATGGGAGGCGACGTAGACCTCTGGGTGCGGGTCGACTCGCCGCTCCTCCTCCCGACGGTGCTGCGGCTGGCGAAGACGCACCATGTCTCGTCGCGCGTCCACTGGCCGTTCGAGGACTGGCTGGTGCGCGACACCGGCGTGCCGGGGATGATCGTGCGGCCGGGGACGGGCTTCGAGGGCGTGGCGGTCACCGAAGCGGGGGTGCGTATCGGCGCGGCGGCTGCCTGGTCTCAGCTCGGAGCGGTGGGCGCTCCCGACGCATGGTGGCGCTTCCTCCGGAGCTGGTCCGGCACACCGGGTGGCCTTTTCGCCCGCGGAGATCAGGGGCGCCTGTCGCGGCTGGCCTGCAGCGTGCGGGTGCTGTCGGGAGCCCGCGTGCGCACCCTGGCGCACACGCCGGGGGAGCCGCTCCCCGATCTACCCGGCCGCAGCGTACTGCTCGACGTGGAGCTGTCCTGCCCGGAGCGGCGCCACTCGCTCCCCCGCCCACCACAACGCGCCGGCACCGTCTTCCGTGCTGTCCGCGGGAGACCGGGCACCGCGGGCCTGCTCAAGCGGGTCGGGGCGCCGGGAACGCGGCTGCGGGGCTGGAGGTTCTCCGATGTAGAGCCCGGCACCATCACCCACCGCGGTCCGGGCACCCACGCCGAATTGGACAGCCTCATCCGGGCGATCCGCACCCGCGTCGAGCGCACCCGGGGCGTGACGCTCCGCACCGCTCCGCCGCTCGTCCCCGCCCGGCGCGCGCCAGCTCTCGCCGGGGCGCTCCGCACCGCGCCGTCCAGCCCCTCTCCTCTCAGCACCTCCCCTCTCAGCACCGCTCCTCTCAGTCCTCCCCCGCGAGATCCCGATGACCACGACAGCTGACCGAATCGCCGCTCGCACCGCCCGGGTCGCAGTCCTGATGGGTGGCATGTCCACCGAGCGCAAGATCTCGCTGAAGACCGGCCGGGCCGTGTCCGCGGCGCTGCGCGAGCGAGGCTGGGACGTCACCGATATCGACGTGGGGCCCGATCTACCGGCGCGCCTGGCCGAGGCGAAGATCGACGTGGCGTGGAACGCGCTGCACGGAGCGTTCGGCGAGGACGGCTGTGTGCAGGGGCTGCTGGAGATCCTGCGAGTGCCATACACGGGCAGCAGCGCGCGCTCCTCGGCCATCGCCATGGACAAGATCGCCACCAAGCGGATGCTGCGGGGCACCGACGTGCGCCTGATCGCCGACCGCACCTGGCGGCCCGGCGAGGAGATCCCGAGCGATCTCTCGTTCCCGGTGGTCTCGAAGACCCCCAACGGCGGCAGCACCATCGGCGTCTTCATCTGCCCGGATCCCGGCTCGCTGGAGGCCGCGCTGGTGCGCTGCGGTGAGTTCGAACCCGCGGTGCTGATCGAACAGGCGGTGATCGGCGAGGAGATCACCGTGGCGGTGCTCGACGGGCGTCCGCTGCCGGTGGTCTCGATCCGCCCGCTGGAGGCCGACCACTTCGACTTCGAGGCGAAGTACGAGAAGGGAAAGACGGAGTACCTCGTGCCGGCCCCGCTGCCCGAGGCGGTGGTGTCCTCGGCGCAGGCCCAGGCGGTCGCGGCCTACCAGACGCTGGGGCTCAGCGGCGTGGCGCGGGCCGACTTCATCGTAGACGCCGAGCAGCGACCGTGGTTCCTCGAGGTGAACACCCTGCCAGGGATGACGGCGACCAGCCTGGTGCCGATGGCCGCGGGCGCGTCGGGGATCTCCTTCGGCGAGCTGGTCGAGCACCTGCTCCGCGGAGCCCGGCTGCACCTGACCCCAGCGGAGTGAGCGAGCTCATCAACGACAACGTGCAGGACAGCGTTCTCCCACATCGCACGGGAAACGCCATCTCTTGCATTGTCAACAGCTTCGGCGTGCGATAGGCTCGCGGAGGTTGCTCCTCCACCGAATCCCGGGTTCTCTGGCACTCCCCACGCCGGTAGCCCCCGTTCCGCCTCCGCTCTCCCCCTCCTCCAATGCTCCTCAACCGCTCCCCGCGCCGGCAAGACCTGGTCGGGACAGAACCGCTCTGGAAGATCCGGGCCGCTCGCGCCTGGCGGGTGCTCAGCACCGGCCTCATCGGCGGCGTCCTCGTGACCATCGCCGGAATCGGAGTCCATCAGGTCCGCCACGGCGCCGCGTGGACGGTGGTTTCGCAACACATCGAGGGCAACCTCGCGGTCTCCGACGTCGCGGTCCGGCACCTGTCGAATGTGCGAAGCGGCGCCCACCTGTTCGAGGTCGATCTCGAGTCGGCGATCCGCGGCGTCGAGCGGCACCCCCGGGTCCGCAGCGCGACGGCCCGTCGCAGCTTCCCGTCGGCGATCACCATCAGCGTCGAAGAGTACGAGGCGGTGCTGCTGCTGGCCCTCGACGACCTGTGGTACGTGGCGGGCGACGGCGCGATCTTCACCCGCGCAGACAGCGACGACCTCGACTACCCGATCCTCAGCGGCCTCGACACCGGCCGCGCGCTGGCCTACCCGCGGCTGGCCCACGCGGTCATCGCCGGAGCGCTCTCCATCCTCGACGCCGCCGCCGAGCACTCCCAGGCCGGGCCGGACGAGATCAGCGAGATTCGCTTTTCCGAGAAGCTCGGGTACACCATCATCCTCCGCAACGGATCGGAGCTCGTGTTCGGTTTTGAGTCTCCCGATTCCCGTCTCGGGAGGCTAAACCAGATGCTCGTCGCGGGCCTCGACCTGGCCGCTCCCCAGCGGATCGATCTCCACTCCCGGAGCGTGGCGATCGCCACCCCCCTCGGCGATCCCACCTGACGCTCCTCCCCGAATTCAAGACCCCACCTCCCCTCCCACCTGCCCACCCGCTGCGCCTGCTGCACGGAGCTGACGATGTCTCCCATCCACCTCGACTTCATCCAAGAGGACACCCACAAGCCCCAGATCCGCGTGATCGGCGTCGGCGGCGGCGGCGGAAACGCCGTCAACAACATGATCGAGAGCGGGATGACCGGCGTCGATTTCATCGCGATGAACACCGACGCCCAGGCGCTCGAGGTGTCGCTGGCGCCGCGCCGTTTCCAGCTCGGCAACATGCTCACCAAGGGGCTCGGCGCGGGCGCCAACCCCGAGATCGGCCGCGAGGCCGCCCTCGAAGACCGCGATCGCATCGCGGAGCTGCTCGCCGGAGCCGACATGGTGTTCCTCACGGCCGGGATGGGCGGCGGCACCGGCACGGGCGCTGCGCCGGTCATCGCGCAGGTCTCCAAGGAGCTGGGCGCGCTCACGGTGGCGGTGGTCACGCGACCGTTCGGCTTCGAGGGCAAACGCCGCCGCAAGCAGGCCGACGAGGGCATCGAGAACCTCATGCAGGTAGTCGACACCCTCATCACGATCCCCAACCAGCGCCTCATCTCCATGGCGAACGACCGCACCACCATGCGCGAGGCGTTCCGCATGGCCGATCAGGTGCTGTACCAGGCCACCAAGGGCGTCGCCGACCTCATCAACTGCCAGGGCATCGTCAACGTCGACTTCGCCGATGTGCGCACGATCATGCTCAACAAGGGCAAGGCGCTGATGGGCGTCGGGGTCGGCCAGGGCGATCACAAGACGGTCGAGGCCGCCCAGAAGGCGATCAGCTCCCCGCTGCTCGACGACGTCTCCATCGCGGGCGCCACCAGCGTGCTGATCAACATCACCGGCAACTCCGAGCTGACGATGTTCGAGGTCCACGAGGCCAGCACGATGATCCAGGAAGAGGTCCACCAGGACGCCAACGTCATCTGGGGCTGGGTGATCGACGACTCGATGCAGGAAGAGACGCGCGTGACGGTCATCGCCACCGGCTTCAAGGAGGAGTGGGTGAGCGCCGGGGTGGCTCCGGAGCGCGAATTCGAGCGGCTGCAGGTCAACGCCAACCGCGCCGGCAACCGCCCAACCGGTCGCAGCACGTCGAGCATGACCTCCGGGATCGATCCGGGCGACTACGACATCCCGACGTTCTTCCGCAACGCGGACTGAACCTCTGCTGATTCGATGATGGCCCCGCTTCGGCGGGGTATTTATTTGTCCGTGACCAGGAGACAGCCGCTCACCCTGAAAGGGACAGCGGCACCTCCCGCACCGCCCCGTCCGCGATCCGCACCGCGGCCACGCGGTGATTCCCGGTATCGGCGACCAACAGAAACTCCCCACATCGCTCGATCCCGCCCGGCTCACACAGCGGCCCGGCATCGACCAACGTACGGACCACGGCCCCGGGCATCGAGAGCGTCTTGATCTTGTGATTGTACGTGTCGGCGATGAACAGCCCCCGCCGTCCGACGGTGACCCCCAGGGGATGCTGCAGCCGGACCGCCTTCCCCTCGCCGTCCACGTCGCCGAAGTCGAACAGCCCCTGCCCGGCCAGCGTGCCGACGCTACGCGTCTGCAGATCGAACACCCGAACGCTGCTGATCTCCGAGTCGGCGATGAAGATGTGCCGACCGGCCAGCGCAAGCCCGCTGGGCTGGGCCAATGCAGCTTCGGCCGCGGGACCGTCCACGTGCCCCTCCCGGCTGCTGCCCACCAGCGGCGAGAGCCGCCCCTGCTCTGGCAGGTAGACCCAGATCTGGTGGAGGCCGGCCATGGCGATGAACACCACCGCCTGACCGGGCGGCGGCTCCGCTGGGGCGACCAGATCCCAGGGTGAGCGGAGCGGGATCGCGCGCGGGTCCTCCGATCCCACCTCGGCTCCGCGGCCCAGCGCGCCGGTCCCCGCGACCGTCTCGACAGAGCCGGTCTCCAGGTCGATCGCGCGGATCAGGTGATTGCCCGTGTCTGCGACGAACAGCCGCTTGCCCACGCGGGCCATGCCCTGCGGCTCCCGGAATCGGGGGGCGGAGCCATCGGCGCTGCCCGCGGTCCCATCTCCAAACGAGCGCACAGCGCGTGCGACCGGCCACCCCGACAGCCCGCGCTCCAGGCGCGCCTCGATCACCCGATGGTTCCCCGTATCTGCGATGTACAGTCGAGTCCTGTGGCTCAGCGCGGGAGCGCCGCGGAGCTGTTCGGCCGGCGCGGGGTACACACAGAGTTTGCCAGGCCAACGCAAGCGGTCTGGCCGCGGCGCTTCAACCGACGGCGCCGCTGGCGCCTCCGAACGTGGAGGATCTCCCGACTGATCACCGATCAGATCTTCGATCACCGCGAACAGCGTCTGCCGGTCCACTTCGCCCGCGCGTCGCCACGCCACGCGGCCCGCGCGATCGAGCACCACCACCGTGGGCCAACCCTTGACTCCGAACGCAGCCCACAGCTCACGGTCGGGATCGCGCACCACCGGATAGCGAAGGCCGCCGCGTGCGCAGGCACGGGCCACGGCGTCGGGCTCACGTTCGGCCGTAAACTTGGGCGTGTGTACCCCGACCACCGCCACGGAGGCGCCCCCACCCCGGGCAGTCGCGTACCGTGCAGCGACGGCTGCGATCTCGGGAAGTCCGTGCAGGCAGTTCACGCAGCTATGGGTCCAGAAGTCCAACACCACCACCCGGCCCGACAGCGCCGGGGGGGCGCCGATCCAGCGCTCGGGATCGGTCGGCAGGGTGGGCGCGATGGGCTCGACTGCAGACTCGGCCGGCGCGAGCTGGGCGCGGAGAGCCTCGGGATCGTGAGCCGGCACCCGGCAGGTCTGCCCCGCGCACAGGTACGCCGTCGCTTCGCCGGGCCGCAGGGGCTTGTCGGCGACCCATGGCACGAGATCCGCCAGGCCCGCGGGGTCGTCGGTCCACGCGAGCACCGTGAACGGCTGCCCGCGGCCCACAGCCAGCAGGGCGTCGGTGTCTGGTCCCGCCGGCCCCACGACGGCCAGCTCCGCGGTGGAGGCAGTGCGCCACGTCGCGGCGATGGCCTCCAGCGCCACAGCGCGGGGGGCGCGCCGCAGCACCGCCTGGTAGCAGCGCAGGATGGCGTCAGCCCGATCCCCCAGCTCCTGCCGACCGGTCAGCGCCGCCAGCCGCGCCAGGGCCAGCGCGGCCAGCCCGTTGGCGGAGGGCTCGGCGCCGCCGATGGCGTTCTTGCTGCGGGTGACCAGGGCCTCGGCGTCGCGGCCGGTGTAGAACAGCCCGCCCCCGCGCTCATCCCAGAACAGATCGAGCAGGACCTGGGCCCACTTCAGGGCCAGCTCCAGCCAGCGGCGGTCGAAGGTGGCCTCCCACAGGTCGATCAGCGCGCCGACCAGCGCTGCGTGGTCGTCGGCGTAGGCCAGCAGGGGGCAGCGGCCCTCGCGCCAGCTCCGTCGCAGCCTGCCGTCCACCACCATCTCGCGCAGCAGGAACTCCATCGCCGCCACCGCTGCGGCGGTGAAGCGGGCGATCTCCAGCCCCGCCCCCGCCCGCGCCAGCGCCGAGATCATCAGCGCGCTCCAGGCCGCGATCACCTTGTCGTCTCGCGCTGGCGCGACCCGCTCGGCGCGCACCGTCGCCAGCCCCGCCAGCGCCCGCCCGACCACGCCGCGATCGTCTTCGGAGAGCGACTCCAGGGGCGCGGCCAGCCGCAGCACGCTTGCGCCGTTCTCGAACGTGCCGGCGTCGGTGACCTCCAGCAGCACCGCGGCGCGCGTTCCGTCCAGGAAGCCCAGGTGCTCCCGCAGCTCCCGGGGCGTCCACACGAAATAGCGTCCCTCCTCGCCCTCGCTGTCTGCGTCCTGCGCGGCGCACAGTCCGCCGCCTGCGACCGTCATCTCTCGCAGCGCCCAGTCCAGCGTCTCGACGACCACGCGGCGGTAGGTCTCGCTGCCGGTCAGCCACCAGGCGTCCAGGTACACCGCCGCGAGCTGGGCGTTGTCGTACAGCATCTTCTCGAAGTGCGGCACGCGCCACTCGGCGTCTACCGAGTACCGGGCGAACCCGCCGCCGATCAGGTCGTACATCCCACCCGCCGCCATGCCGTCCAGCGTGCGCAGCAGCATCCGTCGGCTGGACCACGCCCCCGAGGCAGCGTGGTGGGCGGCCAGCGCCGCGGCGGTGCTGTGGGGAGGGAACTTGGGGCGATCGCCGAAGCCCCCGTTGCGCTCATCGAACTCGTCGGTCGCCGCCGCCACCACCGCCTCCAGCCAGCCGGGGTCGAGGGCGTCTGCGGCCCTCGGAAGTCGCGTCGCGGCGGTCAGGTGGTCCAGCAGCTCCCGCCCTACGCGCTCCACCTCCTCGCGACGCTCGCGGTACAGCCGCTCGGCGTGCGCGAGCACCTGCCGAAAGCTGGGCATGCCCCGCCGCGGCGTGGGCGGGAAGTACGTGCCGCCCAGGTACGGCCGACCGTCGGGCGAGAGGAAGACCGTCATCGGCCAGCCGCCGTGGCCGCCGCTGAAGGCCTGCACCGCCTTCATGTAGATCTCGTCGATGTCCGGACGCTCCTCGCGGTCCACCTTGATGCACACGAAGCCGCGGTTCATCTCCGCGGCGGTCTCATCATCCTCGAAGCTCTCGCGCTCCATGACGTGACACCAGTGGCAGGCCGAGTAGCCGACGGACAGCAGGATGGGTCGGTCGGTGTCGCGGGCCAGAGCCATCGCCTCGGGTCCCCAGGGAAACCAGTCCACGGGGTTCCCCGCGTGCTGCAGCAGATAGGGGCTGGTCTCTTCGGCCAGTCTGTTGCGATGGGCCATGGTCAACTCCCGAGCCCGCGTGCTCTTCTGGGGCACCCGAGCTGGGGTCCTATCCGAACTGGGCCATCTGGCACGCACGTTGCATCGGCGCCCATCATGCGATCCCTGCTGCTTCTGCTCCCCATCACCGCCTGTCAGCCTCCGGGTGACACCGGCGTGACCGCTCCGAGCGCGCTTCAGACCGAAGCCGGGCTCTACACAGCGTCCCTCGACTGGCAGCCCGACCCGCCGGCGCAGGGCGAACAGCTCCTCCGGGTCACCCTCGACGGCGCGGAGGTTCTGGGGGAGAGCGCTCACCTGGGCGTCGAGCTGTGGATGCCCGAGCACGACCACGGGCTCACGGATCCCCCCCAGCTCAGCACGGCGGACGGCGTGACCGCTGCGACATGGATCTGGTCGATGCCCGGCACCTGGGAGCTCACCCTGACGTTCACCGGAGACGCCGGCGAAGACACCGCAGCGGCGACGTTCGATGTGGAGTAGCCTCGCGCTCGTCGCCGCCATGGCTCCGGCAGCCCACGCCGGCGCCTGCTGCGTGGGTCGGACGACCGCCACGCCCACGCGCCTGGGACCCTGCGAGCGGTCGGCGGTGGGCCTGGAGCTGGGCGGCGAGCGGGAGCTGGGTCAGTGGGGTGCCGCGGGGGAGTTGATCGACGCGGCGTCGCCCGACACTGCAGCGCTGGCGACGTTCGCGGCCAGCTGGCGCCCGAGCCGTCACTGGCAGATGGGCGCGAGCCTGCCGATCCGCCTCAACCACGCCAGCGGCGGGGAGCTCTCGTCGTGGGGCGGCGGCGCCGGAGATCTCGCGCTGGGAGCGGAGTGGAGCCCGCTCGAGGAGACCGCGAAGCGCCCGATCGTGGCGCTGATCGGCGGGGCACGGCTGCCCACGGGGAGGAGCCCGGACGAGGCGACCGATCCCCTCATGGCGGACGTGACCGGCCGCACCGGCGCAGGGCTCTCCACCGGGCTGAGCGTCGGGAGGACACAAGGAGGTCTTCCCTGGAGCGTCGGCGCCGCCGCGCGGAACGGGGGGCCCCAGCCGCGCCTGACCCGCCGCGGGGCC
>CAYXGP010000005.1:0-4957 GCA_964464515.1 uncultured Enterobacterales bacterium | reverse complement strand
ACTGTGGGCTTGCCTGGCCGGGGGGGGGCGGCCGCGCTGATCGAGGGGCCACAGACGCGACTGACCCTCGGCGGGACGGCGGCGGTCGGGGTCTACCTCGGCCAGCGGGGGAGCCTCTCCACCCACCTCCGATACGAGCGCTCCGCCCCCCGCCCCGAGCTGGGCGATCGGGGAACGGCGCGCACGGCGTCCGGGCTCACCGCCACGGTCGGTCGGCCCTCCCGCTCGCGGGCGTGGCTACGCACCACCTGGGATCTCCCCTTCGCGGGCGCCGGCTGGCTGGGGCCTCGCCAGCTCGGGGTGGGTGCCGGGTGGGCCTGGGTGAGGTAGCCCAACCTGACCGTGGCATATCACCCACTCAGCGAGACGGGCTCCTACCAGCAGGCCTCGCGACCACCATCGGTGATGTTCTCTCCGAGCTGAGCCATCAGCAGGGACTCCGCGTCCAGATCGGCGTCATCGATCTCGGCGGCCATCTTGCCCAGCCGATGGGCGGCTTCGCGCGCGACCTCAGCAGCCTCTGCCTCGATCTTCCCCTCGCAGAAGGCCGCGCCTGCGTCGAGGGCCGCCAGCTCGTCTACCAGCCCAGCGATCTTGAACACGCCCAGGCCGTCGGCCCGCGGCCCCTCCTCGCCGAGGACGTCCGCAGAGAAGGCCGCGCCGCCGTCGAACGAGAGGGTGAGCGAGTCGGACAGCGGCGTGCCGTCCGGCTCCTCCAGGCTCATGGCGATCTCCCCGAGCGGCACGAAGGGATCGAGCAGGCCCTCGGAGGGCTCCAGCTCCAGGGCCATCCCGCCGCCGCCGCTGCTCAAGAAGAGGGTCGTGGCGCCCAGCTCGAGCTTGCTGTCAGGGCCGTCGATCGCCGCGCCGAAGCCCCGGGTGAAGCGCCAGCCCGAAGCGGGCTCCACCGTGACCTCGAAGTCGTAGGCCAACGGCGTGACCAGGTAGGCGAAGTCCTCGTCGAACACGCTCTCGATGTCCTCGACGTCCCACAGCGTGAACGCGTTGCCCCCGCGCACCTCGCTCACCATGGTGACCAGCTCCGCGTCCAGATCGAGGCCCACGCCGAACACCGTCAGGCCTACTCCGCGGTCGGCGTTGGTGCGCGCGAGATCGACGAAGGAGCCCGCGCTCGTCTCACCGACGTTCGGCTGGGCGTCGGTGAACAGCATCACGCGATCTCCGGCGGCGCCGTCGGAGAGGTGCTCGGCCACGAGGTCATACGACTGGCTCAGCCCCGCGTTGATGTTCGTGCTGCCGTCAGCTTCGATGCGCGCGATGACCAGCAGCGCCGCGTCGCGTCCGCTGGCGTCCATCACGGTGGGCTCGAGCGCGACCTCGGTGCCGCTGTTGAACAGCACCAGGGAGAGGCGATCGCCGTCGTGGAGCTGCGCGACGAGTCGATCGAGTGCGCGACGCACGGCGCCGATCTTCTCGCCCTGCATCGAGCCGCTGACGTCGAGAGCCACCGAGAGGTTGAGGTCTTCGCGCTCGAAGGTGTCGGCGGTGAGCCGGGTGTCGAAGCCGAACTGAACCAACATCCGGGAGTCATCCGCGTCGAGCGGCGTGGTGAGCGCAGCCGCCGCGCGTGGACACAGGATCTGCTCGCACTCGGCATCCGGGAACGGCAGGTCGTGCTCGGAGAACAGACCGGAGGCGGTGTAGGCGTCGGCGCTCGGGATGCCGCCAGCCTCGATGATCTCGCGAGCCAGCCCAACGTCCTGAGCTCCTCCCGGGGTCACTCCGAGGTCGGCGTCGCTCATGCCGGCGTCCCCCATGCAGGCGATGGAGAGAGGGAGGAGGGCCAGAAGAGAGCGAGAGGACAGGGTTTGAGAGAACAGGGTTCGAGAGGACAGGGTTCGAGAGGACAGGGTTCGAGAAGACACGGCGGCTCCGAGGTGGTGTCCTCCACATTCGCAAGGGCTATGCCGGCCCGAATAAGCAACGCAGAATCACTGTAATTCCAGGCAGTTGAGTTCACACCAGCCAGCGGACCGGGTCTGGGTGATGGCCCGGACCGCGACAGGGAGATCAGAACCACCGCTCCGGGGTCCACGGCTCCCGACCCAGCGACCCATACGCGTCGCTCACCGCAGGTCGAGTGGCCGTGTCGGGCTCGACCGCGTCCCGCGCGCACGGACGCGGATCTCCCCAGGGCGCCGCGATGGTGATTCGCGCATCGTCATAGACGATCCGCCCCCCCAACTCACGCAGGCGACGGAGCGCGCGGCGGCGCTTGGACCGTCGTATCCGCATCGGCCCCTGCGCAGTCTCTTCGGCCACCTGATGGAAGGCGTCGTGCTGAATCACGACGTAGCGGTACCCAAGCTGCCACAGCTCTCGACGCTCCGCAGCCGTCGGCGCGCGCTCCGGTGGATCTCCCGCGGCGACCGCCAACACATGGCCCAGGAACGCGTTCTCATCCACGAGTCGGGTCACCTCGCGCGGCACGAAGGCGGGGTTCCGCTGGAGCATCCCTCCCAGGATGGGCCGTCCGTGGCGGGTCTGGTAGTACAGGTGGGCCTGGTTCCAGCCCCAGGGCAGCTCGATCACGGCACCCGGAGCCCCATCGGCAAGGCAGCTGTAGCCGGCGGGGACGGCGGCGTCCCAGCGCGGCAGCGGAGCCAACCCCAGGCTCGCCAGCTCTGCAACGAGCACCCCGGTGCCCCCGACCACCACGCCGAGCTGCCACCGGCGCGAGCGCCGACCGATCCAAGCGAGCGCCACCGCGCAGGCCAGGCCCGAGAGCACCACCAGCACCACCACCGCGCGGCCCGGCCACCACAGCCGCTGCAGGAACGACAGCGCCTTCGTCAGCGAGATGTAGACCGGGTTCGGCAGCCAACCGGTCCCGATCATCAGCATGGGACCGCTGGAGATCAGCGCGACGGCGAGCAGAATCGCCAGCAGCGGCCCGCGATGCAGCGGACCGGGCCGCCACAGCGTCAGCAGCAGCGACGCCAGCGCCACGAGGGAGAGCGCTCGGTGGACGTACACGCGATGGTCGCCGTTGTCCTGGAGCACCAGGAAGGAGGCGTGGGGCATGAGCGGCTGCCAGGTGAAGACGCCGACGACCTGCCCCTCGCGGGTGAGGAACGGGAAGGCGTCGCCCGTCCACGCCTCGACGTCGATCAGGCCGGGCACGGCGCCGCTGGAGGCGTCGGCAGCCAGGGGCAGCGCGGCGGGAGCGCACAGCAGGAGCGCCACCGCAGCCATCAGCGCGTGGCGAGTGAGGATCGCCGCCCGGGATCGGCCCGGCGGCGGCGCGAGCGCCCTCCAGATGCCGTGGGCCAGCGCCGCGAAGCCGCCGAAGAACGCGTAGAACCAGTAGAAATACCCGCTCAGGGCGAGCCAGAATCCGCCGTACACCGCGTCGCGCCAGCGGGAGCGCACGCCCAGCGACCACATGCAGCCGATGAACAGCACCAGCGGAGCCGCGATGGCCTGGGTGGGTCGCCCGCGGACCAGCTCGAACAACAGCAGGGGAGCCGCCGCGAACCACGCCCCCGCGACCCCCCGGGCCAGCGGATCGCGCACGAGGAGACCGGCCACCCACCACAGCGCGAGACCGTTGAGGGCCAGAACGCCGATGACGAAAGCGTTGTAGCCCAGCGCGGCGCCCAGCAGCGCGCGCAGCGGGGCGGCCGCAGCCGCGTCGAGCAGGTTCGAGCCGGTGTGCCGGAAGATGTCCTTGCCGAAGGGATGGAACATCCGGGTGTCGTGGGTCCACGACTCCAGCGACAGCGCCTGTCCCGAACCCAGGATGTCGTAGACCACCCAATAGAACCACTGGGTGCCGTATCCGTCTACGTCTTCGACACCGAGGATGTGATCGTGCAGTTCGAGCAGCCCCGGCCCGAGCAGGGCCCCGGCGATCGCCGCGATCATGATCGGCAGCAGGGACTTCGGCTGTCGCGAATCGTCACTGTCTGGGATAGCTTCGGAGACGTCGATCTCTCGTTCGGAGTCCCCCATGCGCGCATCCCTTTCCGGCACCCTGCTCCTCTCGCTGCTGCTCGCCTGCGGTGACAAAGAAGACGATACTGCCACGAACGGCACGGTCGGCACCAACCCCACCACCACCAGCGGGGGCACCACGACCCCAGGCACCACCGGCGGCACCACCACGGGCACGTCCGGATCGAGCGGCACGACAGGCACCACCACGAGCACCCCCGACGCCGATGGTGACGGCTTCGACGCCGACGACGACTGCGACGACACCGATCCGAGCGTCAACCCCGGGGCCACCGAGGCCTGCGACGGGGTCGACAACAACTGCGACGGGCAGATCGACGAGGCGGGCGGGAGCACCTGGTACGCCGACGCCGACGGCGACGGCTTCGGCGACGCAGGCACCACCAGCGAGGCCTGCGAGGCCGACGAGGGCTGGGTGGCCGACGCCACCGACTGCGACGACGGCAGCGCCGCGGTCCACCCCGAGGCCGAGGAGACCTGCGACGGCGCCGACAACGACTGCGACGGAGACACCGACGAGGAAGTGCTGTCGACGTTCTACCTCGACTTCGACAGCGACGGCTACGGCGACGACGCCGAGACGGTCGAGGCCTGCACACCGCCCAGCGGGTACACCGAGGAGTCCGGCGACTGCGACGACACCGACACCGCGTTCCATCCCGGCGCTGACGAGTCCGACTGCACCGACGCGAGCGACTACAACTGCGACGGCAGCGTCGGCTACTCCGACGACGACGGCGACGGCTTCGCGGCCTGCGAGGAGTGCGACGACAGCTCCGCAGACGTCCACCCCGGAGCCAATGAGGTCTGCGACGGTGTGGACAACGACTGCGACGGAGACACCGACGACGACGACGACGAGCTGGACCGCTCGACCACGTCCACCTGGTACAACGACTGGGACGGCGACGGCTACGGCGACTCGGCCACCGCCGACGAGGCGTGCGACCACCCCAGCGGCTACGTGGTCAACGACGAC
>CAYXGP010000004.1:0-100424 GCA_964464515.1 uncultured Enterobacterales bacterium | reverse complement strand
GCGCCGACGCTGAGCTGACCGAGTGTCATCGAGAGCTGGCGGCGCGCGGCGTGGCCTTCGAGCCTACGATCAAGGCTACCGAGAGCCCGTCCGACTACCCCGACCTGACCTGTGAGATCGCGGATCCGGTCTACATCCTCTCGCCGCTCCATGGCGTCGATCTGCTCTACTACGACGGCTCCGAGACCGAGCGGGTCCTCGGCTCGTGCGACTTCGCGCACAGCCTGACCGACACCATCGACGACGTGGAGATCTACGGCGTCGATGCGATGCTGCACGTCGGCACCTATGTGTGTCGGGCCATCTCGGGCACCAACTCGCTGTCACGACATGGCTACGGCGACGCCATCGACATCTACGGCTTCGAGTTCGAGGACGGCACGACGTACACGCTGCTCGATGACTGGGAGCACGACACCACGTCGTTCCAGACCGCAGGGGGCGAATTTCTGTACGAGTCTGCGTACCGCTGGCACCAGGAGGAGTACTGGTCGATCATCCTGACCCCGAACTACAACTCGGATCACGACAACCACTTCCACGTCGATCTGACGCCGGGCTCCGATTACATCGGGTTCACCGACGGTCGCTATTTCGGGCCGGCGCCCTACGCGGACTGAGCTGAGACACGAGGACCTTACGGGGCCTCCTCCCAACAGCTTCAGAGACTCAGCAGGTTCAGGAGCTCAGCGGGGGATGTCGGGCGGCGGCGCCTCTGGAGTTCGACTCCCGCGGGTGCGGGGTGTGCCCTCGAGGATGGTGCCCCCAACACGCGCGCCGGTGATGTCGGCGCCGGTGATGTCGGCGCCTTCAAGTCGAGCTCCGCGGAGGTCGGCGGTGCGGAGATCGGCGCGGCGGAGGTTGGCACCGGTCATGATCGCGGACATCAGGGAGGCGCCGGTGAGCGACGCGCCGATCAGCGACGCTCCCGCGAGGTTGGCGCGCTCCAGCAGCGCGTCGATCAGGATGGCGTCGTTGAGGTTGGCCTCTCCCAGATCGGCGCTGATCAGGTTGGCGTCGCGCAGCACCGCGTCTTCCATGTTGGCGTTGGTCAGGACCGCCTGGGCGAGGTTGGTGCCGCGCAGGTTGGCGCGCGAGAGGCTGGCCTCGCTCATGAACGCCCGCGCGAGGTTGGCCCCGGACGCCTCGGTCTCCTCCATGTTCGCGCCGATGAGGCGCGCGCACAGCAGGTTGGCCCCGATCAGCCGGGCTCCTGTGAGCACGGCCCCGGTGAGGTCGGCCTCTACCAGGTCGGCGCGGATGAGGTTGCAGTTGTTCATCAACGCTCTGCTGAGGTTGGTGCCCTCCAGGCGGGAATGCTGAAGCGAGACCCCGCGGAGATTGGCGCCCTCCAGGTTGGCGCCCTGCAGGTTGGCGCCCTCCAGGTTCACGTCTTCGAGGCGGGCGCCCGACAGGTCTGCACCCTGGAGATCGGAGCCGTTGAGCGAGACGCCCTTGAGATCTGCTCCCCGCAGGTTGGTCCTGCGGAGCATCGCCTCGCTGAGCTGCAGGTTGGAGAGATCCAGCCCGGACAGATCGAGCCCGGAGAGGTTCTTCCCCCAGTTCATCGCCTTCCAGACGTCGAGTCGTGTCACCTCGGCCATGATGCTGCCTCCAGTCCCGCGAGCATAACCCTACCCCCCGTCAGCGGGCTTCGGATCCACGTCCTCGATGTAGCCGAGCTGTTGGAGCAGCTCCGTGTTCACATCGTCGGAACTCGCTGCCCCGCCGGGGTTCCGGGTGGTCGGCGCGAGGTGGTCGTAGGTCTCCACGCGCGGCCCCGCCTCGCCGCATAGCGCCGCGCCGGGCATGTCCAGCGCCGCGGGGATCCCGACGATGCCCAGCAACGTGGGGGTGACATCGAGCAGCTCGGCATCTGGCAGACGCGAGCCGGCCGTCACGCCGCCGCAGCGGACGATGAGCATCCCCGCCCGCTCGTGCTCTCCGGAGTACGCCTCGGTCAGCTTCACGTAGTCCGACAGCGGCTCGCCGCCGACGGTGTCTGTGGCGAGGCGCTCGGCGTCCACGCGCTCGTCGCTCAGGGTGAGTCCGATGGAGTCGGGGTCGTCGGGGAGCGGCTCCCAGCGGTAGAAGGGCGCGCCGGTGGAGGCCTGCTCCAGCCCACCCAGCCACGTCTCCAGCGCGAGACGCTGGGTCTCGCGGTCGTCTCCCTGGAGCAGCAGGATGACCTTGTGGCCGAGACGCGCGGCATCCAGCGGACCCACAACCTCGGAGGCGCGGTCGCGCAGTCGCTCGGTGAGCGGCGCGAAGTACCGCGCGCTGTCAGAGGCGTCCATCGAGCGGAACCCGTGGTCGCTCACCACCATCACAGCGGCGCCGGGCTGCAGGTCTCCCAGGATCTCACCGAGCACCGCGTCGGCCTGTTGGTAGGCGTCCGGGATGGCCGTGGCCCACGCCGGGCAGCCTCCGCCTTCACCCACCGCGGGGACGAGGTCGGTGCAGTCCGCCATCAGTCCCCAGTGGGTGTGCCCCAACGCGTCCGTCGCGTACGTGGTGAAGGTCGCGATCGACGGGCGATGCCGATGGAGCTGCGTGATGAACACGTCGCGGTCGATCCACACCCGGAGGAGCTGGAGCGTTGACGCCCGCTCGAGGGGATCGGGGTGATTCATGCGCTCGTGCAGTGACCAGCGAGCGGCCTGGAGGAGGGTGCTGAACCGGAGCCCCTCGGGGACCCCGGCGAGGGCCAGCCGCCAGGCCGGGCGCACCGCGCCGATCCGCTTGCGCTTGAGACGCCGGGACAGCTCGATCTCCTTGACGAACGAAAGGCTGTCGGGCCAGGTGTCGGGCTCGGGAGCGAGCCAGGCGGGCACCTGGAACCCCCCCGCGTCGCGGGGCTCGGGCGGCCAGGTGACCAGCCACTTCCACGTGCCCACCGAGCGATCGCCGGCGATCTCCCAGAACCGCGCAGCGTCGGACAGGTCGCTGCGGGTGCGGAACCCCCGGATGCCGTGATCCTCCGGTCGCTTACCGGTGGCCATCGTCGTCCACAGCAGGGGGGAGAACATCGGATCGGCGGAGTTGAGGACCGCTCGCCCGCCCTCAGACTGGAGCGACTCCAGATGGGGGAGAGCGAGTCGATCGGCCAGGCTCCATGTGGCTCCGTCGATGCCGAACACGAGCAGGTCCAGCGGCACCGGGATGGGGCGCGGACGGAGCATCACCCCAGCCAGCAGAGAGATCTGGATGAGCGCCAGCGGGCCGCCTCCGCTGCCGCGGCCGACGAGCGCGCCGACGAGCGCTCCCAGCGCAGCCCCGGGGAGCAGCGCCAGCAGGAGGAACGCCACAGGATCGTCGTGGAACCAGGGGTTCACCCACCCCGCCCACGCGCCGAACGCCGTGGCCGGGAGGGCGCCGATGGTGGCGCCGAGGAGCGCAGCCCGGCCGCGCTGGAGCGGGCGGCTCATGCCTCTGCCTCCAGGAGCCCGCCGGGCTGGAATCCGTCCCAGAAGAGCCAGTCACCAGGCCAGGTGCGCAGGGCGCTGTCGAGGAACGCGCCCAGGCGGGAGGCGCCGTCGTCGAGCGCGCGTCGGAGGGGGAGGCTCCGATCGATCTCGATCTCCGGTCCGATCACCGCGCGGTAGACCGGGCCGGGCTCGATCGAGCGATTCCGGTGGCAGCAGATCGTCAGGAGCGGGGCCCCGCTGCGGATCGCCATCCACAGCGGCCCCACCGGCACCGGCAGGGGCTGGCCGAGCACCTGCTGGACGCTCCGGCGGCCCAGCTCTTCGCCGCCGCCGGTGGCGTCGCAGGCGCTCATCACCACCGCGCCGCTCTTCAGGGCGCGCAGGATGGGCCGGATGTAGGAGCGGCCGTCGTGCAGGGTCACCGGCATCCTGCGCTCGAGGCGCCACCGGGTCTCTGCTGCCCAGCGGCCGGTCTCGGAGAGCTCGACCAGCGTCACCCGCCCGCCGCCGACCTGGTGCATGGGCAGCCCCAGGTGCCCGAGGACGTGCAGGGGGAGCTGGGCCGGCCCCATGTGGGGGTGCATCAACACCACCCCGCGTCCGAGGGCGTGGGCCGCGCGGAGGCGCTCCAGACCGTCGAACGACAGATACCTCTGCCAGTTGTCGGGGCCGCACTTGCCGAAGGAGAAGCTGATGTACTGGTTCGCGAAGTGCGCGGCGAAGGCCTGACGGGCCAGTCGATCCAGGCCGGCCTCGTCGAGCGCGGGGAACGCGCGCCCGATGTTGCGTCGGAGGACCGCGCGCTTCGAGGGGAGCGCCGCAGCACCAAGTCGCGCCGCGCCGCGCACCACCATCAGCTCCGCTGGCGCCGGAGATGCCTCCAGCAGCTGCCTGCCCGGACCCCACAGGCCCCGGCGGTAGAGGTCCTTGAGGCGCCCTTCACCGAAGATCATGTCGCCACTCTCAGTCCATGTACCCGAGCTCTGCGAGCTTCTGCTGGGTCTCCGCGTCCAACTCCTGATTGGTCCGCTCCATATCGTCCGCGCTCATGACGTTGGCGATTCGCTCGGCCTCTGCGCGCAGCGTGTCCAGAATGTAGTCGTCCGTATGCGTCGGGGTGGTCTCAGCTGGATCGGTGGTGAGGTCATAAAAGGCCTCACCATAGCCGGGAGCCTCACGCCAGACGAAGCGGCTGCTCTGGCCTCGCAGCGACACCATCCGAAAGACCGGGCGCTCGATCTCCCCGCGCTGACGGGCCCGGACGTTGGCCTGCCGGTCGAAGCAGATCGAGCGCGCGTGGGGGCGACACCGCCCGCCGCCGATCGCCGCCAGCACGGAGGTCCCCGACACCGAATCCGGCACCGGAACGCCGAGCAGCTCCAGCATGGTCGGCGTCAGATCGGTCAGCTCGACTGGACAGTCCAGCGCGGTGCCCGCCTCCAGGTGGCCCGGCGCGCGGATCACCAGCGGCACGTGCGTGGACACGTCGAACAGGTCCTCGCCGTGGTTGAACCACACCCCGTGCTCGCCAAGACTCTCGCCATGATCTGCCACCGCGATGACGACGGTGTCTGAGGTGTGGCCGCTCGACTCCAGCCACTCCAGCAGGCGACCGAGCTGGGCGTCCGCGAACGAGACCTCTCCGGCGTACTGCGCCAGCACCCAGTCCACATCGGTGATCCCCTCGAGAGACGCGCGCAGGTAGGGCGCGACGTCCGTGACGTCATTCATCGACGCGTGAGAGGGATCGCGCGGGTCGCCGTCATAGAACTGCGTGTCGAACGGAGGTGGCGGCAGGTACGGCCCGTGGGGATCGAACAGATGCACCCACAGGAAGAACGGAGCGCTGGGAGAGGCGCGCTCCAGAAACTTCAGGGCGGCGTCCACCGTGCGGCTCCCGCGACGCTCCAGCACGTGATCGGGATTGAGGAAGCGCCCGAGCATCGAGATGAGGCGACCGGGCAGCGTGCCCGACCAGCCCTGGAGCCAGTCGAAGTCGTCGTCGTAGACCTCGAATCCCCGCGCGAAGCCCAGCTCGCCGTCGAGCACATAGGCGCTGACGAAGCCGCCGGCCTGGTACCCCGCGTCGCGGAGGCGCTCGCTCAGCAGCGTGAGCGAGGGGTCGATCGGTACGCCGTTGAGGAGGTTGCCGTGCTCCCAGGGGCCCTGACCGGTCATGAGGGTGGTGTGGCTCGGTCCGGTGACCGGGATCTGAGCCACCGCTGTGTTGAAGGTGACCCCCTCGCTCGCCAACGCGGTGAGGTGTGGGGTCCGGTCGGTCGGCGCGCCGTAGGGGCTGAAGTAATCCGACCGCGCCGTGTCCATCGTCACGAGCAGCAGGTTGGGCGCGTCGGGCGCGGCGCTACCGCGGGGGGGGAGCTCTCGGGCGTTCACGAGCACGTTCACCGAGCCGAGCACGCTCAGGGCCATCACCACCAGCGCGCGCACGCCGCCGGCCGGTGTCCAGCGCACCGCTCCGGCGGCCAGACAGGCCACGCCAGCGACGATCGCCGCAAACACCAGCGGATCGCCGTGCAGCGGAGGGGCTTCGGTGAACGGCGGGGGCGCGCGAAACCACCGCTCCCCGATGTCGAGCAGCGCGACCGCTGCCACGCCGAGGGGGAACCCCCACCACATCGGAGACCGCTCGAGGATCCGCCCTCGAAATCGGAACGCCAGCAGCAACGGAAGCACCGCGAGGGCGCCGATGAGGGCCATCAGGCCACAGTCCACACCCATCAGCACACCTTGACGCGCGCGGGAGGGCGCGAGCGTGCCGGAGAAGATGGTGGTCAGGGCGTCAGCGGTGCCGAACAGCCCGCCCCCCAGTGCAGCCCCCCACAGCGCGCCGACGATGCGCACCGACGTCGGGCTGCGGTCCGGAGCGGGCTGGGGCAAAGGTCCTCCGCGTTGGCGCGGTCGAGGCGGGAGGCTAACCGCAAAATATGAACACCCGCGGGTGAAACCGATCGGTGTCCGCGCGCGTTGTCACGGCGCGGCGGGCGCTCCGCGCGCTGCGTGTTGTCCCGGCACCCAGGATGTTAGTGTTGGGCGAGATCATCCCTTTATCGAGGACCACATGAGACCTCTCAACCGCACCTCATGGGTTCTTGTGTCCCTCCTCTGGGCATTCCCCCTGCCGGCGCTGGCCGGTGACGCCGTCGTCACCCCGCTCGTCTCCAGCGCCAAGGACGCCAAGGCTTCGTACAACATGGCCAGCCTCATCTCCTCAGAGATGGACTTCCTGGGCGCGTACGACATGGTCGATCAGCTCGATCCGCCGGTCTCTGGCCTGACCGCGAATTGCCTGCGCTCTTCGAGCTGCCTGGGAGGCATCGCCAAGGCCAACGGCGTGGAGGCCGTGCTGTCAGGCTCGCTGGTCATCCAGGGTGACACCGTTCAGATCCATCTCGTGATGTTCGAGAGCGGGAGCATCGTCCGTCGCAAGGACTTCAACCTGCCCAACGTGCCCTCCACGCTGGCCGACTCCATGACCGCGATCGTCAAGGAGGTGGTGCTCGGCGAGGCCCCGAACGACGCAGCCCAGGCCGAGGTCGCCGCGGCGATGACCGAGTTCGACGACGACGTCTTCGGTGAGGACGATGACGGCATCGATTCGTTCGCCGGAGCGGCGGGGGTCTCGAATCGCCTCGCGACGCCCGGAAACAGCAGCGCGTCGCTCGACGACTTCGAGATGGATGACCCCGACGAGGGTGACGCCCGCGCTGAGGAGGAGGCGCGTCGCAAGGCGGAGGAAGACGCTCGGCGCCGCGCCGAAGAGGAGGCACGTCTGCGCGCTGAGGAGGATGCTCGCCGCAGGGCGGAAGAAGACGCCCGGCGCCGCGCCGAGGAGGAGCGCCGTCGCCAGGAGACCGAGCGCCAGGCCGCGCTCGCGGCTGCTGAGGAAGAGGAAGACGACTTCTCCGACTTCCAATTCGGCAGCGCCATCGGAGCGATTCAGGTCGAGGCGGAGGAGGCGGAGCCCACCCGCGCAGAGGTCTCCTACAGCGAGCCCCCCCGCAGCAGCTCTTCACCCAGCAGCTCTTCACGCAGCAGCCGCAGCTATGAAGACGAAGATCTGGATCTGGACGAGGACGACCGCGCGTCCTCCCGCAGCAGCTCTTCGCGCAGCAGCTCTTCGCGCAGCAGCTCTTCGCGCAACAGCTCTTCGCGCAACAGCTCGACGAGCCGTGAGTCCTCGAAGGACAGCAGCGCCTCGGTGGCTGCGCGCCTGGGCTTCTGCAAGTTCCAGGGCCTGTCGTTCGTCACCTATGGCGCCGAGGCGAGCTTCCTGCCCACCTCGAATGTCGCTATCGTCCTGGGCATCGAGGCGTACTCCACCCGACGGGAGGTGCCGGTCGAGTACCTCCAGCCCGGCGATCCGCTGTACCAGTGGAACACCATCCTGCCGTTCAACGTGGGCGTCCAGTACAAGCTCGGCTCCGACAACGTCCGGCCGTATGTCGGCGCGGATCTGCAGTTCATCCCTGGATACGTCGAAGATCAGAGCGGCGTGGCGTTCGGCGGGCGGCTTCGCGGCGGTGTCGATCTGCTGATCAGCGAGGCGTTCGGCTTCAACCTGAACGCTGGCGCAGGTATGTGGGCCGGCCAGCACTTCGAGGCTGTCGCCCAGGACTTCTCCTCCTCCGCGCTGGTCCCGCAGATCTCTGCCGGCACGCTGTTGGTCTTTTGATCCGGGGCTGGTCTCTTGATCCGGGGTTGGTCTCTATGATCCGCGGGCTGGTCCTTTGAGGATGGATGCGCTCTCTGGCACCATCCACGGCATCACCGAGGAGATCCTCCGTCGTGAGATCGCGGAGGTCTCTCCAGAGCTGGTCGAGCGGGTCTCCGATCGGCTCCGGCGCAAGCTGGCGGGCATGCCCTCCCACCTTCGCCTGGGCATGACCGGCCTGACGTTGGGCTTCTCTGTGACCAGCCGAGTGACGCCCGGCGGGGCCGGCGCGCTCCTCGAACGCTGGCGGACCTCCACGCTGCCCGCGCTCCCTGACTTCGTCGCCTTCTACGAGAAGATGGGGCTGTTCACCCTCTACTCCGAGCTGGAGGAAGCCGAGAGCGCCGGGGACGGTGACCGGTGAACCGCCGCAGCGCAGTGGTCATCGACTGCGACGTTCTGGTCATCGGCTCCGGGCCGGGCGGATCGGCGGTTGCCTGTCGCCTGGCAGAGGCCGGGCGAGACGTGATCCTCGTAGAGGAGGGCGGCGATCACCGCGAGGACTCCGCGCCCAGCTACTCGCTGGACGAGATGGAGCAGAAGTACCGCAACGGCGGCCTCAACAGCACACTCGGTCGCACCAACGTGACCTACATCGAGGGGCGCTGCCTCGGAGGCGCCAGCGAGATCAACGCGGCGCTGTACCACCGGCCCACCGCGGCGACCCTGCAGGCGTGGCGGCTGGGGTTCCAGATCGACGGCTTCGCGCCCGAGGCGATGTGGCCGTGGTTCGAGCAGGTCGAGGACGAGGTCGGCGTCACTCTCCACCCTGAAGGCGTGGGGCCGGCGTCCGCGCGCCTGCGCCGGGGGGCGGAGGAGATGGGCTGGGCGTCTCGCGAGATCGAGCGCTTCTGGGAGTACCCGACCGGCAAGCGACCCGGTGCGCGTCGCGCGATGACCCGCACCCTCATTCCCCGCGCGCTGGCGGCGGGGTGTCGCCTGCTCACCCGGACGCGGATCGATCGCGTCTCGACGGACGGCCTCCGCGCGACCGAGGCGGTGGGCACCCGGGCGAGCCCCGACGGCCCCCAATCGGTCCGCCTGCGCTTCAAGACGATCTTCATCTGCTGCGGGGCGGTCCAGACCCCACTCCTCCTGCGGCGCAGCGGGATCCGCCGCAACATCGGTGACAGCCTGCAGATCCACCCCATGGTCCGGGTCGCTGCGCGCTTCGCCGAGCCCTGCAACGATCCGAGCTGGGGGGTACCGGTCCAGCAGGTCGAGGCGTTCAAGCCCCAGCTCACGCTGGGGTGCTCCCACAGCTCACCACCCCACCTCGCCCTGTGGCTGATGGGAGATCCCGCGCGTCGCCGGGCGCTGCTGGAGCAGTGGGATCGCCTGGCGATCTTCTACGTCGCGGCGGTGAGCGCCCGGCTCGGACGCGTCCGAACGCTGCCGCTCACCGGGGAGGCGCTGGTCTGGTTTCCGCTGGACGCGGCCGATCTGGCCTTGCTCGGTGAGGGGCTCTACCGGCTGGGGCAGCTCCTGTTCGCAGCGGGCGCTCGGGAGATCTCCAGCCCCATCGGCGGCGCGCCCATCACCGATCTCGGCGGTCTGCGGAGTCTGCGCACCGGTCTACAGCACGGCAGGGTGCAGGTGACCACCATCCACCTGTTCAGCACCTGTCCAATGGGAGAGGATCTGCGGCGCTGCGCCGTGGACTCGTGGGGTCGCCTGCATGGCTGGGAGAACATCCACGTGGCTGACGCCAGCATCCTCCCCCGGAGTCCGGCGGTGAATCCGCAGGGGACCGTGCTGGCGGTGGCCCTCCGCAATGTCGCGCGGTTCCTCGACCCGTCGGCCTGATGGCCTCGACGGACGGCTGCTGGATGGCCGGCTGATCGCGGCCTGGTCCCTGGCCGGGGCCGGGCACCTGTTCTTTGCGCTGGGCGCAGCGGTCCCGCCAACGTCGGGGGTGGCATTGGCAGAGCTGGCCGGCTTCGCGCTGCTGGGAGTGCTGCACGGTGTGGTGACCCGCGGTCGAGGGCGCGTGGTCTGGCCGGGGCTGCTGCTCGTGGCGATCGCGGGGGTGTCGCTGGCCATCGATCGCCTGGGACCGACCCGCGCAGCGTTGGTCCCCCTCGGGGTGGGAGCGGTGGGGTTCCTGTTCGCCCGCCTCACCGGTCGCAGGGCGTGGGCGCTGGCGCTGTGGACCCTCACCCTGCCGCCGCTGGCCCGTCTGCTCGTCCTCACGCGCGCCGAGGTGGACGCGCCGCTGCGGCGCCTCGGTGATGATGTCCGCTGGCCGGTCGGCAGGATCGTGGGGGCGGGAAGCGCCGATCCACCAGTGATCGTGGTGACTGTGGACACGCTCCGCGCCGATCACGTCGAGAAGATGGAGAGCTGGGCCTGGCTCGCCGAGCGCGGGGCGACCTGGGAGCGGGCGATGAGCACGAGCTCCTGGACCCTCCCCGCGCTTGCGTCGGTGTGGACGGGGCGCCTGCCCGGAGAGCACGGCTGCGGCCTCGATACGGAGCGGCGCTTTCAGGCGGTCTCGGAGGGAGTCCCCTGGCTGGCCGAGCAGCTCAAGACGCGCGGCGCCGCGACGGCGGCGTTCGTCGTGAACCCCTTCATCAGCAGCGACCTCGGCTTCCGACGGGGCTTCTCCCGCTGGTGGACCCCGACAGAGCGGGTCGCCGAGCCCCTGCTGCTGGCGCGCTGGGGCTCACCGCCGCCAGCGAGAGACGCAGAGGTGGTCGTCGACGCTGCGCTCGGTTGGCTGGACTCTGCCCCGGAGAGCGGGTTGCTGCTGTGGGTTCACCTGTTCGACCCCCACCTGCCCTATCGCCACTCCGCTTCCGACAGTCCGTCTCGCGCGGTGCAGTCTCCTGTGCTGGTCCGCAAGGGGGAGATCGGCGCCGGCCCGGCCGTGCGGGCGGCGGCGCGGGCGGACTACGCGGGTGAGGTGGCCTACACCGATCGGCAGCTCCTCCGTCTCCTTCAGGGGATCGACGCGCGCGGTCTGCTGGACTCGGGCACGCTGGTCTTCACGGCGGATCACGGCGAGGAGTTCTGGGATCACGGCCGCTTCGAGCACGGGCACTCCCACCACGGTGAGGTCGTGGACGTCCCGCTGGCGCTGATCTCCCCGGGAGTCGCCGCGGGGCCCCGAGCTGGGGTTGCGTCGCTGATCGACATCGCCTCGACCCTCCGGGCGATCCTCGGCCTGCCCTTCGAAGGGATCGATCTCCGCGGAGGCGTGCCGGACGGGCGCACCGCGGCGGCGGTCGGCAACCTGTATGGAGCGGTTCAGCGGAGCGTTCGCAGCGAGACCCATCGACTGATCTTCACGGACGGTCGCGCCGGTCGGGGTCAGGCGCGGGCATACGAGCTGACGACCGATCCACAGGAGCTCCTGCCGCTCCCTGTCGAAGAGGGCCATCCGCTGCTGTCGACGGCGCGGGGGCTGCGGACGCCGCGAGATGGGCGGACGCCACGCCTGCATCGGGGTGAGCTGGAGGCGCTCGGCTACATCGACGGCGGTGATTGACGGGAACCGATCGCCCAGCCTGACGTCTGATCGGGAGACGTCGGAGGGTGGCATGGAGATCCGCGCGGGAGCGATCCTTCTGGGAGCCATCCTGGTGGCGGGGTGCGTGGCCGAGGCGCAGCGCCGCCCGACGGGTGAGCAGCGGGGCTCCGAGGGACCGCTGCCGCCGGTGGCGTCTTCGCGTGGCATGCACCTGGCCCCATCCGCCCGACTCCAGACGACTCGGGTGCGCGGCTCTGCGTCGATGGTCCTGGGCGCGCTGGATCGTTCCCTCGTCGACGCGGAGGTGCAGCGCCACTTCCCCGCGATCTCGGACTGCACGGATGACACCCCCAGCCCCGGGCAGCTCGACGTCCGGCTGGTCATCGACCCCTCCGGGAAGGTCTCCCACCGCGCGCTTCGACGCGCTGCCTCCGACACCGAGCTCGCTGCGTGCGTGCTGGAGCGCTTTCGTCAGATGCGCTTCCCGGCTCCGAAGGGTGGGGGGGCGGTGGTCGTGGGGTTCCCGCTACGCTGGGGAGCTGATCCCGGAGGCTGATGGGTAGAGCGGCCCGTCGCAGGTGAGTCTGGTTAGGAGGCCCACGGGAAGCTGCCGTGAAGAAATCTGGACTCACCGCTCACCGCGCCAAGCGAGCGATCAAGCTGATCGAGGGGAAGCGCATCCCTGAGGGGCTGTCGTCTCTTCGACAGCTCATCGAGGCGGCGCCCAGAAACCCTGATGGGGTCCACCTGGCCTCGCAGCTCGTGCGCGCGCTGGGGTGGCCGCACCAAGCCCACATACTGGCGCGGCGCGCGGTCGATCTGGCTCCTGACCGTCCAGACATCGTGATCAACCTGGTCTGCGTGATGGACGACGCAGGGCAGACCCGCGCTGCGGCGAAGCTGCTCGGCGACAGCGGCAGGCGCTCCGAGGCGGGCATCGCGCGGGTGGTCAAACGCGCGCGGGAGGATCGCGATCGGCTCGGCCCGATGCGGGCCCTCTTCAAGCGTGAGATGGAGGGCGACTGGACCGGGGTGGAGCACTGGCAGGAGCTGTCCGCGCTGCTGTCCCAGGTGGGCTGCCATCGCGCGGCGGCGCGGTGCCTGCGGCGGGTCCTCGACATGGCACCCGACAACGCTGCGCTCGCTCGGGAGCTGGTCCTCACGCTGTGTCGTCTCCACGAGCATTACCCCGCGATGCGTCTCCTCGATGAGTTCCTGGCGCGATGGCCGCGGGAGGCGTGGATCCATGCCGCGCGAGGGGACGTGAGTCTCTCCCTCGACCGGGTCGATGACGCCACCCGCTCGTTTGAGGAGGCGATTCGCCTCGCTCCCGATCTGGCTGCAGCCCATGTGGGTCTGGGAGACGCCCTCAAGCGCACCGGCGATGAGCGGCGGAGCGCGGAGAGCCATCAGCAGGGCCTCACCCTCGCCCCGCGTGATCCGGACGTCCTGGTGAGGGTCGGCGCGGCGCAGCTCGGTCGCGGTCTGCTCGATGACGCGGAGCGGAACCTCCGCCTGGCCCTCCAGCTCCGCCCGGCCGATCCTCGCGGGACAACCGCGCTGGCGATGGCGATGGAGCGCAGAGGCGCCCACCGCGCGGCGCTGGCGCGTCTGCTGCCGGTCATCGAGGGGGACGACGTCAGCCCGACGGCGGCGATGCTCCACGGGCGGCTGTGTCAGCAGCTCGGCACCCCGGAGGAGGGGCTGCCGCTGCTGCGCCAGGTCCTCCAGGGCGCCCAGTCCCCTGCGATCTGTCGGGAGCTGTACCACGCCCTCGGCGTCCAGCTTGAGGCGCTGGGTGATCACCGGGGCGCCTTCGAGGCCCACGCCAACGCCAACGAGCTGAGCTCTGATCGCTTCGATCCCGGGGCCTTCGAGGCGGAGGCGGAGAAGATCATCACGGCGTTCAGCGCGCAGTCCCTGCGGCGCTGGCCGCGGGCGCTGCGGGTGGACTCCACGCCCATCCTCGTGGTGGGGCTGCCGCACGCCGGCGCGACCCTCGTGGAGACCCTCCTCGGCGCGCATCCGGCGATCGAGCCTGGCGGAGAGTCGCAGCTCCTGCCGCGCCTCGCAAAAGCGATGGCCGATATCTGCGGCACGGAGCACTGGATCCCGGCGCTCGACAAGGTCAGCTCAGCGCAGCTGGGGCGTCTGTCACGCTCGTACCTCGATCGCGTACGGGCCACGCGTCGTCGGGCGACCCGCATCACCGATCGGACGGTGAGTTCGGCGTCTCTTCTGGGGTTCGCCGCGATGGTGCTCCCAGGCGCGCGGATCGTCCACTGCCGGCGTGACACCGCCGACACCTGCCTGTCGGCATACTTCGCGCACCACACCGGCCGCTTTCCGTACGCCGCTCGGCTGGGCTGGCTGGGCGCGGTCCATCGGGTGCATGCTCGGCTGATGAACCACTGGCGAACGCACCTGGCGCTCTCCATCCTCGAGATCGACTACGAGGAGCTGGTCACCAACCCGGAGCGGGTCCTGCGTCGCCTGATCGGGTTCTGCGATCTCAAGTGGTCCCCCGATGTCCTGCGGGGACGGGTGGCCGGACAGGCGCGCGCCCGCCGCCGACGGGTGGCCCCGCTTGTGGTCGATCGCATCGGTCGGGCGGAGCAGTTCGAGCCCTGGCTGGGGCCGCTACGGGAGGCCCTGGCAGAAGGAGATCCAGAGCGCTAGGATGCCCCCCCTTCCGCGACAGGACCGCTGATGCCCACCCTCGACCACCTCCGGCAGCTGCTCCCCGACCACTTCCTGCGTGTGGTCGATCGCCGGTCGGACATCCCCGCGATGGCCGGAGAGGCGGCGGTTCGTGCGGGGGAGCATCCGGGGTTCGTCCGCGGGGACATCGGGCAGATCCTGGGGGTCTTCCCCGAAGAGGAGGTCCGCTACGGCACGCCGGTGGGCCTGCCGTCGCTGCGCGCTGTGCTCGCCGAGCTGTGGACTCGGACCTACGATCTGGCGGGCGTCGGCGGGCTGGGCCCCGAGGGGCTGCGCGCTGAGCACGTCGCCATCACCACAGGCGCTGCGCAGGGGCTGTCGCTGCTGTTCGCGTGCCTCGCCACCGGAGAGGTGGTGGGGCTGCCGAGGGGCCACTGGGAGAACTACACCAACGGCGTGGAGCTGGCCCGGGGCACTCCCGTGCTGGTGGACTTCTTCGATGACGCCGGCCGCCTGGATATCCCTGGGCTCCGTCGCGCCGTCACGGAGCACGGCATCCACCTGCTGCTGCTCAATTTCCCCTGCAACCCGACGGGAGCGGTGCTCGACGAGGGCGAGGTGGTGGCGCTGGCGGCGCTGGCCCGCGAGCTGGACATCTTGATGCTGGCCGACGAGGTCTACGGTCGGCTGCGCTTCGACGGCCAGGCGCCGGTGAGCATGCTGCGGCACGCGCCGGAGCGGACCGTCGTGCTGGGATCGGCCTCCAAGGAATACCTCCTGCCGGGGGCGCGCGTGGGCTTCGTGGTGTCCACCAGCTCGCTCCTCACCGATCACGTGCTGCGCAAGCTGATCCGGGCGCACACCGCGAGCCCGAACGTGCTGGGGCAGCGACGGGTGCAGCGGCTGATCGAGGACGAACTCGTGGCGCTCCGGGAGGGTCGCGCTCCGCGACGAATCGCGCACATCCGAAGTGTACTCGCGGAGCGGCAGCGCGCGCTGCTGGCCGTGCTGGAGGCCCACGGGATGTCCGCGGTCGGCCGGCCGGCGCACCGACCGGAAGGGACGATCTTCCTCATGGCGCGCCTGCCGCGGTGGTGGGACGGCGACGACCAGGGCTTCGCGCGGCACACCCTCGAGGCCAATCGCTTCAGCGTGGTCCCGGGGCGGGCGTTCGGGATGCCCGGGTGTGTCCGGTTCGCGTTCGGATCGATGACGCTCGAGTCCATCGCGCGCCTCGATCGCCACCTCTCCGAGCTCGCGGCGCGTTGAGCGACGCCACGGCGGGCCACCTGGCCCAGAACATCCGCCGCCTCCGCGCGCTGCGCGGGCTGTCTCAGCAGCGACTCGCGGAGCTGTCGGGGATGCCTCGCTCCTCGTGGGCCAACCTGGAGTCGGGGAGCGCCAACCCGACCCTCGCAGTCCTGGTGCGGGTAGCGGGTGCGCTACAGATCACCATCGAGGAGCTGCTGGGGCCGCCGCGGGCCGTGTGCAGGCTCTACCGCCCTGACGAGCTGCGTCAGCGCACCCGCGGCTCGGTGCGTATCCGTGATCTCCTCCCCGATCCGATGCCGGGCCTGCATCTTGAGCGCCTCACCCTGCCGCCCAGGGGGAGATTCACCGGCGTGCCGCACACCCCCGGGACGCGGGAGTACCTGGTCTGTGAGCGGGGGCAGCTGGAGCTGACCGCGGCCGGACAGACCCACCTGCTGACCAACGGCGACGTGCTGGTCTTCCGGGGAGACCAGCGGCACAGCTACCACAACCCCGGAGACGTCGAGGCGATCGGCTACAGCGCCGTGCTGCTCACCGGGTCTCGCCGGACGTGAGGGCGCGTCCCGCCGCGAGGTCGGCGTAGTCGGCGAGGATCTCCAGCCCCTCTTCGAGGATGGCGTCCCGTCGTTCGGCCTCGGCCTCTTCGTCGCTTTCCTGGTTGGCTTCGCCGTGGGCCTCGCTCGGCTCCTCCACGCCGAGCCGCTGGCGGAGGGCCTCGCGCTCCACGCGCCGCTGCTCCAGGTTCAGGCTCAGGCTGTCCCGCTCGTCGGAGGCCCGCTCACGCTCGAGGCGCTGCTGAAGGAGCCGCTGGATGTCGGCATCGACGGCGGCCCGCTCGGTGGAGCGCGCCTGGAGGGTGGGCAGCAGATCGGTGACGGCGCCGACAGGCTCGAAGCGCGCGGCGGCGATCCGCTCGAAGGGGAGGGCGTAGTCCAGCTCACCCTCGGACATGTCGAGTCCGTCGAAGGGCGAGGGCAGCGTCACGTCGGAGCGCACGCCGCGGACCTGGGTGGAGTCGCCAGAGACGCGGAAGAAGGTCTGGGTGGTGAGCTTGAGGGTGCCGACAACCCCCGAGGAGCGCCCGCGGGTGCCCCCGGCGACCTGATCGAGCCCCACCATCGTCTGGACGGTGCCCTTGCCGTGGGTGGTCTCGCTGCCGACGATGACGCCGCGCCCGTAGTCCTGGATGGCCCCCGCGACGATCTCGGAGGCCGAGGCCGACAGCGGGCTGGTGAGCACCACCAGCGGCCCGTCGTACAGCTTCCGAGCGGCCTCGTCCGCCAGCGACTGAGCGCGTCCAGCGCGGTCGCGTACCTGGACGATCGGCCCGGGACCGACCAGCGCGCCGGTGATCTTCAGCGCCTCCATGAGCCCTCCGCCGCCGTTGCGCCGGAAGTCGAGCAGCACGCCGTCGGTGCTCGGGGGGAGGTCGCTCAGCAGGCGGCGGACGTCGTCGGCGGCGCCGTTGCCGGTGGTCTCCTCGTCGTGCCAGGGCACGTAGAAGCTGGGCACGTCGATGACCGCCAATTCGAGCGTCCCGGCGGCGCCGCTCACCTCGTGGAGCTCGCTG
Organism: uncultured Enterobacterales bacterium; assembly: GCA_964464515.1. GTDB lineage: Bacteria > Myxococcota_A > UBA796 > UBA796 > UBA2385 > CAYXGP01. The sequence goes on along the minus strand of CAYXGP010000004.1, from coordinate 83,289 downwards.
GACGCCAATCGCTCGGTGAGGAGCACCCGCTCGCGGATGATGCTGATCTCGTGCTGGAGGGAGGGGTCCATCCCGGCGGGGATCACGGTGAGGCGCACCTCGGTGCCCTTCTCGCCCCGGATGAGGCGCACCACCTTGTCGATGCGCAGACCCACGATGTCCTCGGGCTCTCCATCCGCCTGGGCCACCGCGACGATGCGATCGCCGACCTGCAGCTCTCCGCCCATCTCCGCGGGTCCGCCTGGCACGAGGTCCTGGACGGTCGTGTGGTCTCCCTCGGTGCGGAGGACCGCGCCGATACCTTCCACAGAATTGGACATGTCGATGTCGAAATTGTCTCGGGAGGCGGGCTTGAGGTACAGCGAGTGGGGATCGAAAGACGTGCTCAGTGCGCTGAGCCACATCTCCAGCACGTCGAGCGACTCGGTCTCGAGCAGGCTGCTCTGCAGACCCTCGTAGCGCTCGCGCAGCTCATCGACGGTCTCGCCCCGGGCGCGCTCGTTCAGCTCCGCGCGCAGCAGCTCCTCCTTGATGGACTTGCGCCACAGCTCGTTGGCCGCGGCGGCCGTGGAGGGCCAGGGCTGCTCGCTGCGATCGAGCTGGAGCGTCTCGTCGGTGGTGAAGTCGACCGAGTCATCGAGGGCGCCGAGGGCGAAGTTCAGTCGCTCGGTCAGTCGCTCCTGGAAGCGCGCGTGGATCTCCAGCGGAAAGTCCAGATCAGGACGACGGGTGGTGATGTCGTCGTCGATCCGCGTGGACGCCGGCAGGAACTCGTCGACGTCCGACTGCAGGAAGATACGACGGCTGGGATCCAGCCGGTCGATGTAGCTGCTGAGCCAGCGGCCGCCGATGACGTCGTCGATCTCGGCGCGGCTGTAGTGGTGCCGCTCCAGGATGCTGGCGACGTAGGTCGCCACCACGGGCTCCTTCGCTCCGGCCTCCAGCGCGGTGGCGTTCGCCGAGGTCAGCGCGAGGAGAGGAAGGGCCGCGGTCCAGCGAAGCGGGTTGGGCATCGATACCACCTGGTTGATGACTTTCGGTCGCGCAGCGGGACAAATCCGTGCGGGCGGCCGTAGGTCGTTGCCATTATCGTCTGACCGCGAGGAACACGACAGCTGGACTCCGTCTTCGGTTTCAGTCTCGATCGACCTCATCCGATCACGTCGCAACCCCCCCGGCTCCGCAGCCCGCCCCGTAGGACACCCCGATGTCGCGCCGGCTCCCCTCCCCGCCCATCATGCTGTTCGTCCTGCTGACCGCCTGCGAGTTCGGGCTGGCCAGCTACTCGTCGCCCCTGACGAGCGTCACCGATGAGGAGACCGAGGACAGCGAGTCCACCGATCCGTTCGGCGGGGGTGGGGTGACGACGACCGACTGCGTCGATGACGACGGCGACGGCCACGACACCTGCGAGGGCGACTGCGACGACCACGACGCGTCGACCTACCCCGGCGCCGCCGACGAGGAGTCCGCGACGGAGTGCATGACCGACGCGGACGGCGACGGCTGGGGCGATGACTCGCCCAGCGGGGGGGTGACCGCGGGGACCGACTGCGACGACACCGATCCCGCCGTCTCGCCGGTCGATCGCGACGGCGACGGCTACAGCGGCTGCGACGGCGACTGCGACGACACCGACGCAGAAGACATCCCCCAGGACTTCGACAGCGACGGCTACACGGCCTGCGAGGGCGACTGCGACGACCACGATCCGACGACCTACCCGGGCGCCGCTGAGCTGGACGACGAGGAGGCCTGCATGACCGACGGCGACGCGGACGGCTACGGCGAGTCCAATCCGCGTCCGGGCATCGAGGCGGGATCGGACTGCGATGACCGCGACGCGACCTTCAACCCGGACGCCTCCGACGTCGCCTGGGATGGTCTGGACCAGAACTGCGACGGCATGGATGGGGGGAGCATCGACTACTTCCCCGGTGACGGCGGGCTCGCCGTCAGCGACAGCTCGCCGACCTCTTCCAACGCCACCGTCTCGGGCTGCAGCCAGATCTACGACCTGACCGTGGATGTCGATATCACGCACACATGGCGCGGAGATCTGGCGGTCACCCTCAGCAGCCCGAGCGGCACCTCGGCGCTGCTGCACAACCGGACCGGCGCACAGGCGGATGACCTCTCGGGGACCTACTCGACCAGCAGCGGCTCGCTGACCCCGGTGGACTCCCTCACGCGCTTCATCGGTGAGTCCGCCAACGGCACCTGGACCCTCCTGATCGAGGACAACGCTCCGGGTGATAACGGCACCCTGATCTCCTGGGGGTTGCTGATCGCCTGTCCCTGATGCTCACCCTGGCGTTCCTCTGCGGCCCGCTCGGCGTTCAGCGCCCACAGCCGCGTGGTCGGATCGTCATCGGTGGGGTCGCAGTCGGGCCAGCCGTAGCAGCGCAGGATCGCCCGGTTCATGTCGTCCCGGCGCCGCCGAAGCTCTACCACGCCGGGCTCACGACAGGACGGATCACAGACCCGGTTCCACAGGCGCGTCAGGCCCTCCTGCCGGGAGGTGAGCAGCTCGTGCCGGAGGGAGAACAGCGCCCGCCCCGCGCGGGCGGCGATGGCATGCGCCTCCGGGGTGGGTCGGGGCTGCGGAAAGGCCTCGAAGCACCGCGAGGGGGTGTAGCGGAGGTCGGTCTTCAGCGAGGAGGCGACCTGTCGGGCCCACACCTCGTGTACGCGTGACTGCAGCAGCGCGAACGAGAACCAGTCGTTCCGCGCGAACACCACGATCCCCTCGGAGAGCACCCGGTCTGTGGGCTGAAGGCTGATCAGCAGGTGCCGGCCCACCCGGGGAACGACCAGGCAGCGGGAGAGCCCCGCGAGCGCGGCGCGGAGGCCAGGGGCGGTCTCGCCGAACTGCCACCACAGGCGTCGTCGGCTGGCGCGGCGGCTGCGATCCCGCGCGGGCTTGACCCGCTCCCGCACGAGGGCCAGCGCGCAGGGCCAGCGCCCGGCCTCGCCCAGCGTTCGGCGACCGAGGTCGATCGCGACGCGGGGCGCGGGGACGCTCCCGTCTGGGGAGGGCGTGCCGGTCTGCAGATCCCGCGCGCCGACGTACCCGCGCAGGATCTCCGCGGCCTGCGGCTCGCGGTCCAGCAGCGCGTTCGCCTCGGAGGGAGCGAGCAGGAAGCCTCGACCCACCAGGTTCTGCCCCTGGAAGCTCCTCCCCTGGTTGGCCGTCAGCCGGTGGGGGACGGGGCGCTCGACGCCCGCGCTCAGATCGCTGGAGAGCCCCACGACAGGCTCACTGTCGCGCTCCACGGTGCCCGTCCACTGCCCCCGAGTCCCGTGGACCACCGAGACCACCACAGACGCTCCGGGGGAGGGCCAGCGCACATCGACCTGCGCCGCCGTCAGCGTGACGCCCCGCGCGAGCAGGTGGCGCAGCCCGGTGTCCCGGGTGTGGCCCTGCCCGATGGTGTTCGTGGCGATCAGCCCGAAGGTCCCTCCCGGTCGGAGCAGCTCCACCCCGCGCAGGAAGAAGTACGCGCACAGGTCTGCGGCGCCGTGCGCGTGGGGCCAGCGCCGCCGCAGCGCCGCCAGGTAGTCCGGCCCGTGGGCGGCGGACCGGGTGTTCTTGCCGCCAAAGGGGGGATTCCCCACGACGCAGTCCAGGGCGCCGTCGAGGTGTCGTGCGTCATCCAGGAGCGCGTCCCCTGTTCGGATCGACGATCGACAGAGGCCGGCGGGGAGCTCCGGGTCGCCGACGAGCAGCCAGAGGGCGAGCCGGGTGGCTTCCACGGCCAGGGGATCGATGTCGACTCCCGCGAGGCTGTGCGACACGACATGGTGGAGCGCCGAGCGCTCCGGGAAGCCCGCCCGCTGCAGCAGCGCGGCGAGGTGACGCGCGGTCTCCAGGAGGAACACGCCGCCGCCCGCCGCCGGATCTCCCACCCGCACCGAGCGGAGCGCGTCCGGCGTGGGGGACTCTCCGAGGCGATCCCGCAGCGTGCGGGTGACCACGGCGCGGGCGAGCGCGGGCGGGGTGTAGTGGATCCCGAACCGTCGCCGCGCCTGCGCTCCCCGCAGCGCCTGGACGAGCAGACCCAGCGCCTCCGGAGGCAGCGGGCCGCTGAACGTCGCGGCCAGCGCTCCCTCGGCGGGACGGGGTTCTCCGGGAGGAGGCAAGCCCCGGGCGCGGGCCTGGAGGCGCGCTGCCGCGCGGAGCACCCCCGGTGGGTCGTCCAGCGCGAGCGCGGCGCGTACCGCTCCCGGAAGGCGATCGGTCAGCCCTTGCAGAGACGGTAGCGGCAAGCCGGCAGGCACCCAGGCACCCTCCCGGGTATACAGTGCCGCGGGTTCAGGTTGAACCCACAACACTGTATGTCCCTGTGCGGGGTGTGGTCGCGCTGTGCAGCAGCCCCGCTCCCCACTAGCGCCCGCTTCGAGGTGGGGGGGGCGCCGCCAGGGCCCCCCCCCCCCCCCCCCCCCCCGCGCCCGGGCGGGGGGGGGGGCCCCTTGGCGCCCCCCCCCCCCCACCGCGGGTGAAGCTCGATGGTTCCCATCAACCGGAACCCGCAGCAGAGTACGGCTGACCGGAGGTCCGGCGCATGCCCCTCGATCTCACCATCCCCACCCTCGGCCCCCCTGAGCGGCCCTCTCCCCTGGGGCTGTCCAGTACGCCGGGCGATCTCATCGCGGACTACACCGCGGACAGCGCGCGCCTGCTCCTGGAGCCCACCCCCGCGGGCGTCGGCGGACCGGTGTTCGAGCTCGCTGGGGCGCGGGAGCGGATCTTCTTCCACGGCCCCGATGTGCACGCGGCGATCGTCACCTGCGGCGGCCTCTGTCCTGGCATGAACAACATCATCCGCGGCCTGGTGCACCACCTGTGGCGCTCGTACGGGGTCCGCCGGATCACCGGCTTTCGCTATGGATTCAGGGGGCTGAGCCCGCACACGCGTGAGCTGCCGGTGCCGCTGGACCCGTCAGCGGTCCGCACGATCCATCACCAGGGCGGCACCATCCTGGGCTCGTCTCGCGGGCCGCAGAACGCCGAGGAGATGGTGGACACGCTGGTGCGTCGCGGCGTCGATATGCTGTTCTGCGTCGGGGGGGACGGCACCATGCGCGGGGCCCATGGCCTCGTCGAGGCTCTGGAGCGCCGCGGGGTCCGCCTGGCGGTGGTGGGGCTGCCCAAGACCATCGACAACGACGTGGCGTACATCGAGCGGACCTTCGGCTTCGACACCGCCGTCGCTCACGCCGCTCAGGCGATCCGAGCCGCGCGGATCGAGGCCGACGCGGTGCCGAACGGTGTGGGGTTGGTGCGCTTGATGGGACGCCACGCAGGCTTCATCGCGGCCGCGGCGGTCCTGGCGTCGCGCGAGGTCGATCTCGTCCTCGTTCCGGAGCAGCCCTTCGCGCTGAGCGGGGATCGCGGGCTGCTCGCCTGGCTGCGGGGGTTGCTGGTCGAACGGGGCTCCGCGATGATCGTGGTCGCGGAGGGCGCGGGCCAGGATCACCTGCCGCCCAACATGGACACCGACGCCTCCGGCAACCGCAAGCCAGGCGACATCGGTATCTTCTTGAAGTCGTTCATCGCGACGGGGCTGGCGGATCTCGACGTGAAGATGAAGTACATCGATCCCAGCTACCTGATCCGCGCCGCGCCTCCGAGCGCCGCCGACGCGATCTTCTGCGGTCGGCTCTCCGAGCATGCCGTGCATGCAGCCATGGCCGGCAAGACAAGCGTGGTTATCGGTCTGTGGGGCGGCCGCTTCACACATGTGCCGCTCGCTGTCGTCGCCCACGAGTCCAAGCGGCTCGATCTCGACGGAGCCTTCTGGCGGAGCGTTCGCGAAGCGACGGGCCAACCTTCCCTGCTCTCCACCTGAGGCCTCCCCGTGGGCGCAGCGCATCGAGGAGGAGGCCATGCCACGCCATCCGTTCATCATCCGCCTGCCCTTCGGGCTGGTCGATACCGGGTTCTGTCTGGACGCCGTGATTGCCGCGCAGCTCCGCGGGACGCGATCGAGCATCGCCCGCACGTTGCCGGCGTTCGGCCTCAGCAGCCGCGAGAAGCGCTTCGCGCGGACACTTCTGCAGCGAAAGCGCAACCTGTGGCTGTACCGCTGTAACCAGCGGGCGTTCTGCGGGGACTTCGTGCTGGTCGATATGTCCGTGGGGCAGCGCAAGCGGCGTCCGGTCACCCTGATCGAGCTGAAGGCGCGCGAGGCGCTCCACATCGGGCGGCTGGGGCATCAACTCCAGAACGCTGGCCAGGCCGTCGCGGCGCTCCACGACGCGGGCGTCGCCGCACCCGGCGCGCCGATCCGCAGCCTGCAGGGAGACAAGTCGGTGGTGCTCGGCGCTCTCGGCGTTCAGCTGGTCTGAATCAGGTGGTCTGATCGAGGGCGGGGGATCGGCCGAGCAGCGCGCAGCTCCGCTCCCACAGCACCCGCGCCAGCTCAGGATCGCGGGCCTGACGTGACGGCCGCTTGCGCCGGGACGACGCGAAGTATTGCCCGCTCACCTCCGCGAGCGAGGGGTCCGTCGCGACGTGCAGCGTCGTGCGGGCCCCGTCTTCTGGGCTGAGCAGCAGCGGGGCGCCCAGCCGGGTCAGCCAGTTGAGCAGGCCCGGCTCATCCTGGGCGAAGCCGGTGCGGATCACCCCGGGGTGGAGAGAATTCGAGGTGACGCCCGTGCCAGCGAGGAGCGTGGCGAGGTGGTTGCTCATGAGCACATTGCACAGCTTGCTGTCGGCGTAGGCGGGCAGGCCGAGGTAGCCCTGGCGCTCCCGCTGCAGATCGTTCAGGTCGAGCCGGCCGCGCCGGTGGGCGCGCGACGACACGGTGACGACGCGGCTCGGCGCGCCGGCGCGCAGGAGCGGCAGCAGCAGGAGGGTCAGCAACATCGGACCCAGGTGGTTGACCGCGAAGCTCATCTCCAGCCCGTCAGGGGTGCGGGAGTGGCGCGGGAAGTAGGCTCCAGCGTTGTTCACCAGGATGTCCAGGCCGTCCAGCCGCTCGGCGACCGCGGCCGCGGCGCTGGCGATGCTCGCGCGGTCGGCGAGATCGCAGCGGATCAGCTCGACCTGCCCCCCGGTGTCGGCGGTGATCTCGGCTGCGGCCTGCCGCCCTTTCTCCTCGCTGCGGCAGAGCAGCAGCAGTCGGGCCCCGCGGGCCGCCATCTCATGAGCCGTCGCTCTTCCGATCCCGGAGTTTGCGCCGGTGATCACGCAGCGACAGTCGGTCGGTTCCGCGGTAGGCATGACAGGTGACCTCGGGGTGACATGATGCTCATCTTCTTCCTGTCGTTATCCGCATCGGGCCAGGAGTACCGCTTCCCGACCTCTGAAGAGGACTATGGGGAGTATTACCCCACGGCCTACGTCGATCACGGGGGCAACACCGACTGGAACTGCGGGAGCATCACCTACGGCGGGCACGACGGCTCGGACTTCGGCGGCGGAAGCTGGACCGGGATGGACGAGGGGCGCGACATCGTGGCCGCGGCGATCGGGACCGTCTCCGACACCCATGACGGCGAGGACGACACATGTTCCACGGGAAACTGTCCGGGCGGCGGCGGGTACGGCAACTACGTCAAGATCCTGCACCCGGACGGCTACACCACGCTGTACGCGCACATGGCGACGTGGAGCATCCCCGTCAGCATAGGCGACGCCGTGTCATGCGGAGAGAAGATCGGCGAGATGGGATCGTCGGGCTACTCCACCGGCCCTCACCTGCACTTCGAAGTGCGAGACACCGGCGGCACACGGGTTGACCCCTTCTACGGCGCGTGCTCCGACGGTCCAAGCCTGTGGGTGGACCAGGGTGAGTACGACGATCTGCCCGGGCTGATCTGCGCGGACATCGAGCCCTGCGCGCCGGTCGCGCAGCTCACCTGTGGTGAGACGATCCACAGCAGCAACGACGCGCCGGGCTCCTCGCAGGTCCACGGGGCCTATGGCTGTGCGGAGTTCGTGTACTCGGGCCCTGAGATCTCCTGGTCGTTCTCGACCGATCGCGACGAGCCGGTCCGCATCGACCTGGGCGGCCACGCGGCTGATCTCGATCTGTTTGTCCTCACCTCGGAGGCCTGCGACGGCACCGGCTGCCTGGGCTGGTCGACGAACGGCGAGACCGAGGCCGAGTGGGTGGAGTTCGACGCCACGGCGGAGGAGGTCTACACCGTGGTGATCGACGGCTGGGAGGGCGCGACCAGCGACTTTGAGCTGAGCGCGGACTGTGAGGGCGTGTGGCCGGGCTCGCAGACCGACACGGGAGGCACGGTCGCCACAGGGACGGGCGGATCGACGGGGACGAACACCGGCGGTGGGTCCGGCGGCAGCGGCTCGGGATCCAGCACCAGCGGCGGCACCGACGGCGGCTCCGGTGGGTCGCCGCCCGAGGAGGGGCGCGGCGAGGTGCGCTCCGCCGAGGAGGAGGGTTGCGGCTGCGCGGTCGCCGATCCCCGGGCGGGCCTGCTGACCTCGTGCCTGCTCCTCCTGGGGCTCACCCGTCGGCGGGCGACCCCGGACCGACCTTCTCGTCGCGCAGCCCCAGGGCGCCGCTCAGCGCGCGGTTCGCGATGACGTCTCCGAGGACGGGCAGCAGTCGCTTGAGGTGATCGAGCAGCGCGGCCTCGGGGGTGATCACCAGCCGACGGCGGTCGCGCCGGATCGCCCGAATGATCTGGCGCGCGGCCTCCTGCGGGGGGATCCCGAGCGCCTTGAACCGCGCTGACACGCGCTCGCGCAGCTCCTGCTCGGCCACCCGCGCGCTGTCGATGATCGCGGTGTCCACGCCGCCTGGATGCACCACGGTGAGGCCCACGTTCGTATCGGCCAGCTCTGCACCGAGCGACTCCGACAGCCCGCGCACCGCGTACTTGCTCGTGCAGTAGGCGGTCTGCCCACCCACGCCGATGATGCCGAACAGGCTGGAGACGTTGACGATGTGGGCCGCGTCGGCCCGCAGCAGGTGCGGCAGGAAGAAGTGGCAGCCGTGCAGCACCCCCTGGAGGTTGACGCCGAGCAGCCAGTCCCAGTCGTCGAGGGAGTGCTCCAGGAAGCGCGCCGCCACGGTGACGCCCGCGTTGTTGATCAGCACATGGACGGCTCCGTGAGCGCTCAGGACCTCCTGCGGCAGCGCGGCCATCTGCGCGCGGTCCGAGACGTCCACGCGGTGGGTGGAGACCCGCTCGAGGCGACGGGCGGTCTCGGCGAGCGCCTCCCCGTCGATGTCCACCGCCGCGATGTGGCACCCGGCGGCATGCAGCTCTCCGCACAGAGCGCGCCCGATGCCGCTGCCGGCGCCTGTCACCACGGCCACCCGACCGCTCAGCTTCTTCATCGCGTCACCTGATCAGCTGGTAGTCGGAGAGGCGGATCTGCCGGAGCGCCTGCCGATAGCTCAGGGTGCTCCCGGGCCAGAGGGTGTAGATGCCTCCGCCTTCGCTCTGGTACCAGCTCCGGCAGCCCCCGGTGGTCCACACCCGCTTCTCCATGCGCGCCTCCAGATCGCGGACGTACTCCGGCAGCAGCTCCGGGCGAGCCGCGAGGCCCCGCGCGCCGTCGGCCTCCACCTTCCGCATCAGACGGACGATGTACTCGACCTGTCGCTCGACCATCCACACCACGCTGTTGTGGCCCAGGCCGGTGTTCGGACCGAGCAGCGTGAACAGGTTGGGGAACCCCGGAAAGGTCATGCCCAGCCAGGCTCGGGGCGCGTCGCCGACGCGCGCGTCCAACGCCACCCCCTCGGCGTCACGGACGCCGGCCATCCAGCCGCGATCCCACAGCTCGTAGCCGGTGGCGTAGACGATCGTATCCACAGGATGGTGCCCGTCGCTGGTCTGCACCCCGGTGCTGTCGAACGCGGTGATCGGCGCGGTGACCACCGTCACGTCGGGTCGCTGGAGGGACTCCAGATAGGCGTCTTCTACCAGGATGCGCTTGCAACCCGGGCGGTACGGCGGGGTGAGGGCCGCCGCCAGTTCCGGGTCTGTGACCGCCGCGTGGATGTGCCGCCGCATCCAGCGCTCGATCAGCCGCGCGCTGGGCCGGGTGGGGGTGAACAGCAGGGGGAAGAGGGCCTCGTAGCGCCAGTAGAGCGCCCACCGCTGGAGCCGGAGCAGACCGGGCACGTGGCTCCGCGCCCACAGCGTCTTCGGCCCGTGCGGCCGGTTGCGCTTGGGCATGACGTAGCTGGCGGTGCGCTGAAAGACCGTCAGGTGCCCGCAGCGGTCCACGACCCGGGGGATGAGCTGCACGGCGCTGGCGGCGGTGCCGATCACCGCCACGCGCCGTCCGTCCAGCGGCGCGTCTTCGGGCCAGCGGGCGGTGTGGACCTGATCTCCCGCGAACACCTCCCGGCCAGGGATGTCGGGGTAGCGCGGGTGCGGGAAGGGGCCAGTGGCCGAGATGAGGTAGCGCGCGCTGAGGGTCGCGCCGTCGTCGGTCGTGATCGTCCAGCCCGGCCGGTCGGGGTCGTACTGCGCGCCTGTCGCGCCGGTCTCCAGGCGGATGTGCTCCATCAGTCCGAAGCGCTCGGCGACGTCGATCAGGTACGCGAGTATCTCCGGCTGTTCCACCCACGGTTGGCTCCAGCGCGGGTTCGGCGCGAAGGAGAACGCGTAGAGATCGGCGGGGATGTCGCAGCCGCAGCCCGGGTAGGTGTTGTGCCACCACGTCCCGCCCACCTGCGGCGCTCTCTCCAGGATCACGAACGGGATCCCGGCCTGCTTGAGCCGCACGCCCATGCACATGCCAGACATGCCGGCGCCGATGATGATCACGTCCATGGGTGGGGACATCGCGCCGCTCCGGTATCGACCTGCGCGCCAGGCGGCCGGAGGCATGGTACATCAACCTCGGGAACGCTTGGGGGTCACGCATGGATGTGGGGGAGATCCGGGCGCTGCTCGCGGGGCTGGAGGACGAACAGCGCCTCCGCGTGTCGCTCACGGCGGGGGACTTCCGTGCGCTCCTCGCGGGGCTGCCCGATGACGTGCCGGTGCTGCCGACAAACCAGTCGATCCCCTCCGCGGTCCACCCGCCCGCGCGGCCGGCGACGGTCTTCCCGGGGGAGACCTGCCGCTGGCCGTGGCTCGATGCAGAGACGGCGGAGCTGGAGTGGTTCGAGACCGTCGAGGAGGCGTCTCCGCATCATGTGGAGGAGCCCGGACAGAATCGCCACACCGGCGCGCGCTGCACCGTCTGCGACTGGCGCTCGGACGAGCAGTGGACGATGTGGTCGGGCACGCCCAGCGACGCGCACGCCTGCCCCCACTGCGGGTCGAAGATGCTGATCTTCCTTCATCACCGAAGCGGGGGAGCCGACCCCGACCTCCTGTGAGCTGCCGGTGAGCGGCCCGTGATCCTGCTCGGCCTGGCATGCGCGGCTTCCGGGCCGGACGTCGAGGAGTTTCGAGCGCTGCATGCGGCGGTGGTGCCCATCTATGATGGGGTGGAGGCCGACGGCTTGGACGCGGGTCGGCTCCACGCAGCGCTCTCGGGGAGCTTCACCGGCGAGGCGCTGACGGAGCAGTACGTCGCACATCTGCAGACCGCGCGTCAGATGGGGGCGAGCGGCACCGCGGTGGCCACTGACGCCCTCGAGTACATCGAGATCACTCGCGAGGACACCCCAGAGCCCCGGTTCGCAGTGACGTGGCAGGTCTCGGGTACGATCCGCCACCAGCAGCACACCCACCAGCGGACCAACCGCTATCAGGCAACATATTCGCTGATCGAGACCCCAGACGGCTGGAGAATCGGAGCGGTGCAGATGGATGATCTGGCGCGCCTGCCAGAGGTCGCGGCACCCGCGGGGGGGCCGCGGCGGACGGCGCTGGAGCTTCTCGGAGCGGGCTGACTGCGGGGCGGCTCAGCAGACGCGGCTGGCGTCAGCGGGGTCAGTAGGGAGGGTCAGTAGGTGCGGGTCAGGTAGGCCAGCACATCGGCCAGATCTTCGTCGGGCATGCGATCGGGCGTGAAGGCAGGCATGCGCACCGAGGAGGTCTCCATGTCACCGACGGTCACGCGGCGGATCCGCGCGATCCACCAGTCGATATCTGCGAAGCTGGCCTCGTAGCCCGACGAGGGATCGACCACGCCGTCGCGGGTGTGGCACGGACCGCAGCTCTCGCCCACCAGCACCTCGCCGCTGTCCACGTCGCCGATCTCGTCGCCGTACAGCCACCCGCCGCTGCCGTCGCCGACCGACGTGAGGAAGTCGTCCTGGGTGGACCACGTCTTCCAAGAGTAGTCGAACGCCTGGGCCCGGGCGTCGTCTCCGGCGGGGCTGTCGTCGCGGAGGGTCTTCATGTAGGCCTCCAGGTGGGCGGCCTGCTCTGCGGTCATCTCGGCGTCGGTGAAGTAGTAGCTGACGCAGACCTGCCCGCCGTAGGCGCCGATGACGTTGCTCTCCTCGGCCGACCACTCGTGGCTGCTCTTCCACGTCTCCCGGTACGGGGCGTTCCAGATCGTGTGGGCGGGGCGGTTGTACGTCTCTGCGTCGCGCTCCATGGTGTCGGCCGCGGCGCTGCCGTGGCAGGCCGTACACGACAGCGCGTAGGACGAGCCGTCAGTCCAGTGTTCCTCGGCGTAGATGCGCTCACCCTCGGCGGCGTCGCCCTCACCGTCGTATTCGGCGGCGAGCGGGCTGCTCCAGGTGTCGAGGTCGTACTCCCCCGGACCGCAGGCGATCAGACCGGTGCCGCAGGCGATCAGGGTGATCAGGCCGGGCGGGGTGACGTGTCTCATCGTTCCTCCGAGATGACGAGGTTGGGAGGATACCCCGCGGGGATGCGCTCTCGCCGCTGCTGGAGGCCGGCAGGGTTAGGGATACAGCCGAAGGAGTCTCTGGATGACCGACGCTCGGCACCGCATCGTGCTCGACACCGGCCGGCGGGGCGCCGCCGCGGTGGCGCGCTTGCGGGGGCTCGGGTTCGACGTCGGTGTCGGCGAGAGCGCAGAGGCGCGGGTGCGCGTGGCGGTCGAAGACCCTGCGATCGCAGCGAACGTGGTGGGGCTGGTGGCGCGGCTGCTGGAGGCTCCGGTGCCGCGCGATGGCCCGCTCCCGCGCCCCGCCGATCCCGCCTTCACCGGCCGCGAGCTGGAGATCCAGCGTCTGCATGCGCTCCTGGCGACCTCCGCGCCGGTGGCGCTGATCCCGTCGGCGGCGGGGGTGGGGTGTACGAGCGTCGCGCTTCACTACGCGCATCGCTTCATGGCCTCCTACTCCGACGTGCTCTGGGTTCCCGCCGGCGATCCCATCGAGCGCCTGGCCGATCTGGCCCCGCGCCTCGGGGTTCGGTCACTCGGCACGCCGACCGAGCGCGCGCGTCGGGTGCGCGCTGCGCTGGAGGACGGCCGCAGCGCTCTCCTCCTGCTGGACGACTACGCCGGACCGCCTGAGCTCCTGCCGCAGCGCGGGGCCTGCCGCGTGCTGATGACCCTGCGAGCGGGCGCGCCGACGGGTGATGCCGTGCCGGTGGAGATCGGTCCCCTGCCCGTTCCCATCGCGCGGCTGCTGCTCTCCAGGGAGATCGGCGCGGCGCCTCCGCCCCTCCTGGCGTCGCTGGGGGGCAACCCGTTCGCGCTCCGACTGGTCGGGCGGCTGCTCTGGTTGACCGGCCGCCCCGTGGGTGCGCTCCAGGCGGCCCTGGGTTCGTCCCCTGATCTCGAGCGGCTGGTGGCGATCGCGCTGGAGTGGTGCGCCGCCTTGCGACCCGGCGCGCTGCGTCTCCTGCCGATGCTCGACCCGCCGATCGCGACCGGGCACGTCCTGGCCGCGGCGGGGCCGGACGGCGCGATGGATCTGGCGGCGCTGGCGTGCGCGGGAGTCGTCGCGGTCGAGCGCGGGTCGCAGCTCCGCCTGCCGTCGGCGGTTCGCAGGTCGCTGAGCGAGGAGGGGCTCCCGAGCGCGCTCCTCGATGTACTCGCCGAGGCGGCCCGTCAGTGGGATCCGCTCCCCTGGGCCTCGGGACGGGCGCGCTCCGACCTCCCCGATCACCTGCGGGCGGCGGTGCCTCGGCTGCACGCCGCCTCGCCCCGCGAACACTTCTGGCTCGGCCTGCGCCTCGTCCAGGCGCAGCGCAGCGCCGGAGACACCCACGCCGCGGTCGCCACCGCGGAGCAGTTGAGCGCGATCGCGCCGCCGATCTGGGCGCCGTTCCTCCACGAGGAGATCGCGCAGGCGCTGTACCACCGCGGTGACTTCGAGGGCAGCCTCGCGCGGTACCGCGAGGTGCTGCAGCACAAGCGGTCCCTGGCAGGGCCCGACCACCCCGACGTCGCCTCCACGCTGGGAGACATGGGGCTCGTGGCGGCGCGGGCCGGCGATCCCGCCGCGGCGCTGGAGTTTCAGCAGCAGGCCCTCGACATCCAGCGCGCGGCCCTCGACCCCGACCACCCCGAGGTGGCGGAGACCTTGCACGGCATGGGTCAGTCCCTGCACGCGCTGGGGCGCTGGGAGGACGCCTGCGAGCGCTTCGCGGCAGCGCTCGACATCCGCGAGATGACGCTCGGACCGACGCACCCCGCGACCGGTGTGACCCGCTACGCGCTCGGCGAGAGCACCCGTAAGCTTGGAGAGATGGAGGAGGCGCTGGAGTGGTTCGGTCGGGCCCTGGTGTCCAGCGAGGAGGCTCTGGGTCGCGATCACGCAGATCTGGCCGTCATCCTGCAGGCGATGGGGGAGGTGCAGGCCGACCTCGGGCGGTACGCGCAGGCGCTGGCCTGCCTCTCCCGCGCGCTCAAGCTCAACAGCCGCGCGCTCTCGCCGCGCGATCTCCGTCTCGCCACCACGCTGTTCGGCGTCGGTCGATGCGAGGCGGAGCTGGGGCAGACGACCGCCGCGCTGGCGCACCTCCATCGCGCCCTGCTGATTCAGGAGCAGGGAGGGATCCCCGAGCAGGACGGCACGGGCCTGGGGGTGGATGAGCGAGGCCGTCCCGAGATCGCCGATACGCTCTATGCCATCGGAGAGCTGCTCCTGGCCGGCGGCGACTATCCGCAGTCGCTGGAGTACTTCGCGCGGTGCCTCGCGGTCACCGAGCGGATCCTGGGGGCGGGGCATCCACAGGTCGCGGTGGCCCAGCACGCCATCGGACAGGCGCTGGCCGGTGCGGGACAGCTGGAGCAGGCGCGGGCGCACGTCCTGCAAGCTCTCGCGCTGTTCGACGTCGCGCTAGGGCAGGAGCACCCGCAGAGAGCGCTCGCGCTGGCGACCCTCGCGCAGCTCGACTGGGCCACCGGCGATCTCGACGCGGCAGCGCTGCGGTACGGTCAGGCGCTGGCCGCCCTCGAGGCCACGCTGGGTCCCGACGACCCCACCACGCTCGCCGTTCGTGACGATGCCGAGCAGCTCGCGGCCCTGTGCCGAGGCTGATCGCGTGCCGAGGCTGAGGCCGCTCCAGGGAAAGAAGTCTCCCATGATCGGCGTGTAGGCTCGAGTCCACTGGCGTGCGTCGCTCGCTGTCGTATCTGGCCCAAATCAAGAGACAGGGTTCGAGAGCGTCGCACGATGGTGGGCGAAGGGCATCCGCGTGGGACCGCCCTCAGGTCGAGGGGGGAGATTGCTTTTCTTGGAGCGGCCTGACTGCGCGTTGGGCGTGACGCGGGTCTAACCGGGCGCCGACAGGCGCCGATAGACGCGCTCGATCGTGACGGGCGCGGCGTCGTCGATGCTCAGAGAGATGCGCTGTACCATGTCTCCCTCTTGAATCCAGCGGGTGATCGTGCTGCGCATGGTGCGGTCGTCGTGGGTTCGCTTCATGATCTCGGTGATCAGCTGACCGCGTTCGCTCCAGCGGCTCTGCGTGGTGCCCGCGTCCTCCTCACCGGACGCAGCGTGGGGCGTATCGTCGGCGAGCAGGACCTGGACGCGGCTGTCCCTGCCGGTCAGCGTGGTGATGGTGATCCGCTCTCTCTCGAGCGCGATGGACTGGACCGGGCGCATGATCGCGGCGGCCTTGCGCTCCAGCCACGAGGCCCCGGAGGCCTCCAGGATGACCTCGACGGGATCGGAGGCGGACAGGTCGAGCTGCCACGTCCCCGCGAACGCGGCGTCGGGGCCGGCGAGGGCCGTGCCGACCAGGACAAAGATGGCGCAGAGCATGGAGGCCTCGGGGGATGGGGTCACCTACCGCGACGGTCAGGTGAGCACCATCGGCTTGGAGTCGCTCGTCAGCGCTTGAACAGCGCCCACCAGGGCTTGCGGTAGCGCGCCGTCAGATCGGGATGCTCATCGATGACCAGCAGCTTCTCGAAGCAGAACACCGTGCCGTGACCGGGGAGCATGACCCGAACAGGCAGCACCCCACCGGTGCGGCGCGGCATGCCGCGACTCTTCACGGCTCGGAGGGCCAGCGTCTGATCGCCGATGTTCCCGCCGATGGCCCCGCCGATGGCCCTGTCGATGTCTGGCATCGCGGCGACCTCCGAGAACGCCTGCTGCTGGATCTGCTGCGGCATCGGCGCCGCATTCGGCATCATCGCCGCAGGGACCGGCTCTGGGCGCGGGCGCGTGGTCTGACGCGTCGGCGGCTGGTAGAACGGCCGCGAGAATCGATCGACCTTCTTGAGCGATCCGTCCCAGCGGCTGTAGCGGTACTCTTCGGGGAGATGCAGCCGAACCAGCAGGTGGTTGATGGGGATGTCGACCTGCGGACAGACGAACGTGAGCGCGCCGGTGTGCTTCATCGCTGGCACCTCGGTGAGGTAGACCAGCTCTACGGGGAACGCCGCGTGACCGGAGGCGCCCGACTGGGACTTGTCCAGCGACACCAGCACGCAGCCCGGGTTGCGGCCGTCCGCGGCCGGCTTGACCGGCTTGTCCGAGACGAACGCGCTCCAGACCGTGGACTGCTCGGGCAGGCGAAGCCGCAGGAACTGCTTCTGGTTGTTGCGCACGAGATAGGTGATGCGGGTCTCCAGGCGGCCGTCCGCGACCATCGTGGCCTCTGCGAAGGCCGCGTCGATGGTGGCGACCAGCACCTCGATGTCCTGGTGTTTGGTCACCCCCACCGCGATGCTGCCCGGACCACGCAGATACTCGAAGCCGAACAGCAGCGGGTTGGCGGCCATCCCCCACAGGCTGCTCGGAAGCTCGCGGATGTCGATTCGGGTCACGCCGTCGAGATCCTGCACGGTGATCTCGACGTTCGTGCGCGCCTCCAGCCCGACGTAGCCGTGCTGCCGCTCCACGCCCTCCACCTCCAGCGGCGGTACGGACACCTGCTCGCAGTCCTCTTCGAGCGTTCGCTGGTAGCTCAGGGTGAGCGTCGCCTCCTCGCTGATCGGGTAGTGAAGTTGCGCCTCCACACGCTGCACGTCGCCTTCGGGGTGGGCGCGCCAGCTCCGCAGCCCCTGGCCCTCCACCGACAGCACGACGATGTCATCCGGTAGACGCAGCTCGAAGGTGCTCACCTCGCCCTGCAGCAGCTCGTAGTTCACCTCGGAGCGACAGCGCAGCAGCCCCTCGCCGATGGAGACGAGCTGCACCACCTCCGCGTTGAGCAGGGGCTGGACGGCGCGGACCTCCGTGGCCTCCGCGTCGGCGTCGGACCACTCCACCCGGAGCTGCTGACCGGGGGGGAGCAGCGCCTCGACCCGGGTCTGCTCGGCCTCGGCGGTGGTCTCTACCTGGAGGGCGCCGACGACGTTCACCTCCAGACCGGTGCGGGGAATGGTGAAGCGGATCTCGCCAGCGGCGGCATGTGGGAGCTCCAGCTCCAGGGCGCTGCCCTTCCCCCCGCCGAGGAGCGCGCAGACCAGCTCGGCGCGCAGGCGGTAGCGCCCCGGGGCCTGGGCGAGGAGTCGATAGTGATCGCCCGACACCAGCACCGTGGCCTCGCCCTCGGTGACGGTGACCGCGCGCAGGGCTGCGCTGGCGCCGAAGAGCTGGATGTCCGACCAGCCCTCGCGGAGCACCTCGATCTCCAACTCCGCGGAGATCTGCGCGCAGCGGCCTGTGACCTGTCCCTCGTAGCGGGCCGACGAGATGGCCGTGCGGTACGGCGCGCGCGTGGGCCTCTCCTCGTGGATCGCGCGCAGCAGCGCCAGATAGGCCGGCAGCGGCAGGTTGATCTCGCCGCCGTCCTCCACCACCCCGGGGTGCTCTGGCGGGCGGGGGGGCAGCGGCGCGTGCGACTTCTTCTTCGGGCTTTTCATCATCGCGTAGCCTCGGTTTCCAGGGGCGTCGGATTGCAGGAGAGGATGCGCTGCGCTGTAATCCGACGATGACGCTGAAGATCATCGCCATGGGCGGCGGGGGCTTCTCGATGGAGCCGGATGAGCCCGCCCTCGACTGCTACATCCTTACGCAGACGGCGGCTGCCATGCCCCGCGTCTGCTTCGTACCCACCGCCAGCGGTGACGCCCGGGAGTACATCGCGCGCTTCTATGATGCGTTCGGTGCGTTGGATTGCGAGCCCTGCCACCTCGATCTGTTTCGAAGAGGAGATCGCCTGCAGGATCTGCGGGAGGCCGACGTGGTGTATGTGGGCGGCGGGAACACGGCCAACATGCTGGCGATCTGGAGGCTGCATGGTGTCGATACGGCGCTCCGAGAGGCCGCAGCCCGCGGCGTTGTGTTGGCGGGACTGAGCGCGGGTTCGTTGTGTTGGTTCGAGGAGGGCGTGAGCGACTCGTTCGGGCCGGCGCTGGCGCCGCTGCACGATGGGTTGGGTCTGCTGCGGGGGAGCCACTGCCCGCACTTCGACGGCGAACCCCGTCGGCGACCGAGGTATCTGCGGCTGGTGCAGACAGGAGTGCTCAAGCCGGGGATCGCCGTCGACGATGGGGTGGCCGTTCGATTCTCGGGTGGGCGGATCGCGGAGGCGGTGGCGTCTCGCTCAGGGGTCGGAGCGTGGCTCGTGACCCCAGGGCACGACGCGCCAAAGCTGACCGCCATCCCCGTGCGCCGGCTCCCCTGACGTCTCATCGGCAACTCTGCGAGAGCAGCAATTACGAGATCTGCGAAAACAGCGAGAGCTGCCGACCCTGTTTGGGCACGCGGAAGGGGGTTGGATCGGGCACGGACGGGGGGGCCTCGAACCCCAGCCGTTCGCGCCACACCGCGAACAAACGCCCGGTCGCCTTCTCGGCGACGCTGTCGCGCACGGACAGCCTGCGCAGCACCTTCGCGGCGTGTCCGGGAAAGCGCTCCTCAAGGTGGTGAATGAACACCGTCTCGACGCTGGGGGGGAGTCGCAGCGGGCCGGTCCACGCCCAGCGCGCGCCGGAGTCTCGGGCGGCCTGGAGCACCTGGGGGATGGTGTGCTCAGAGAGGCCGGGGATGATCGGCGCCAGGGAGATCCCGACCGGCACGCCGGCTCCGGAGAGCGCGGAGATGGCGCGCAGGCGCGCTCCGGGGAGCACCGCGCCTGGCTCCAGCGCGCGGCAGATCTCCGGATCGAGCAATGGGATGGAGACATGCACGCGGACGGCACCCCACCCAGCCAGCTGCGTCAGGAGATCCAGATCGCGGACGATGAGCGGCGAGCGGGTGGTGATGGAGATCGGGTTGCGGAAGCTCGCCAGCACCTCCAGGCAGCCTCGGGTGATCCCCAGGCGTCGCTCAATGGGCTGGTAGCAGTCGCTGACGTTGCTCATCGAGATCTCCTCGCCGCGCCACGAGGGGCGCCGGAGCGCGGCCTCCAGCAGCGCTGGGGCGTCGGGCTTGATCACGATGGTGCGCTCGAAGTCGGTGCCTGCCGAGAGGCCCAGGTACTCGTGGGTTTCGCGCGCGAAGCAGTATCGGCAGGCGTGGGTGCAGCCGCGGTAGGGGTTGAGCCCCCAGCTGAAGGGCACCAACGGGTTGTCGTTGCGGACCAGCACGCTCCGCGAGTCATCCTCGACGATCTTCAGGTGTTGGGGCGGCGGTGGGATCTCCCAGTCGATTTCGACGTCCTGGAAGCGTCCCCGAGGTGAGAATCGATTCACCTGTTCAGGTTAACCCATCACAGCTCATGTCCCACATAGACCGTGATCTGCGGATTTTTTTCGACCAGACCCTTCAGTTTGTTCAGGCTGACGCGGTTTTGCGCCAGATCTACGGTGTAGTCGCCAGGAGGCACGCGATTGTCCCAGCCCCAGCGCGTGTGCGAGGTGTCCCCCAGAAACAGCGCGGGTCCGTCGGTGGTCCGGGCCAGGAACGTCATGCTGCCCGGCGTGTGACCGGGGGTGCAGAGGGCCCACAGCGATCCGTCCCCGATGACGTCGATCGCCGGGAACCCCTCGATCTCCGTCGCGCCGTCGCAGCCCCAGACCCGCAGCGGCGGCCGGCTGTCCAGCAGGTTGCGGTAGGTGCCTCGGAGGAGCGCGTTGAGCCCGTCCCGGACGGTCTGCTCGCCCGGCCCCACATAGATCGCGGCGTCGGTCGGCACGTCCGGCAGGCCGAGCACGTGATCGATGTGCATGTGCGTGATCAGCACCCCTGCCAGATCGCCGGCCTGCCGCGAGATGATGCTCCCCAGGGGCTCTACCGGCTCGAGGGTCTTCAGCACGCCCTTGAGGGGACCCTTGCCCGCGCCGGTCCCCCCGGCGGCCAGATCGGCGTCGATGCCGCTGTCCACCACCCACACCGTCCCGCCCGGGTGGCTGAGCGCATGCACCGGCAGCACGATCGGCACCTTGCCGTCCTTCAGGCCGGCTTCCTTCGCGCGGGGGTCAGACAGGTCGATCAGACCGGAGCGTTTGCCCTCCCAGCGCGCTGAGACCACCGCCTCGTGGGTGATCACCCCGGGCTCGGTGAGGATCTCTGCCCACGTCGCGGCAGTCGTCGTCGTCGGGACGCTCGCGGCCTGCTCTGGATGGTGGGAGAATGTGCACGACAGCAGCGCGGAGAGAAGCAGCACGGTGACCTCCGACATGAAGTTTCTAGCCGGGCGTCGGTAACCGAATCCACTCCCCCGAGCGGGCTGCGGAACGCAGACTCCCCTTCGACAGGGGGCACGCCGCCAGACTCTGGCGCTGTCAAGAGGTCCTCGATTGCTTTCCGCTCCCCGCGCGGAATCCCGTGAATGTCAAGTGATGTCTTCCGCTGCTGACGGTCCCTTGCGCCTGCTTGCTGAGCGATGGGCGAGTAGCGGGGATCCTAGGCCATTATCGATGATGGGAAGCGGGTTTCTCATCGCCGCGCAGGTTGGGAGTCGCCCCTGGGGGGTGTAGGGTGAATCCATGAGGCGATCCAGGCGACGAATGCGGCGGTTCAATGTCGCGGGGCCATGTGACCCCCGGCGACATTACATGGTCCCGCCCGAGGCGCGCCTGCCCCAGCTCCGTGATCTGGTAGATGACGACTCGTACTTCATGATCCACGCGCCGCGGCAGACCGGCAAGACCACCCTGCTGCGGTCGATCGCCTCCTCGTTCACCCAGGAGGGAGAGGTCGCCGCCCTGCACGTCTCCTGCGAGATGGTCGCGGCCGCCGGTGACGACTTCGTCGAGGCCCAGCGCGCCATCCTGCAGGAGATCAAGCTCCGCGCGAACATGTCGCTCCCCGGTAAGTTCCAGCCGCCGAAGGACTGGCTGGACGACGACATCCCCATCACGATGATGATGCGCACGGCGCTCACGCAGTGGTCGCTGCACTGCTCCATCCCCATCGTGCTCTTCCTCGACGAGCTGGACGCGCTCAAGGGGAAGGCGCTCGAGGCCATCCTGGCGCAGATCCGCGCGGGTCATCCCGACCGCCCGGACGGTTTCCCGGCCTCCATCGTGTTGTGCGGCCCCTACGAGGTGCGGGAGTACCAGGTAGGTGACGACACCACCGGCCCTCAGACCCTCGTGCCGCGTATCTTCAACATCAACGTGGCGTCGCTCCGGCTCGGCGACTTCACCGAGCGCCAGCTTCGCCTGCTCTACGGACTCCACACCGACGAGACCGGGCAGCAGTTCACAGAGGGGGCGCTGGAGCGCGTCTGGAACCTCACCCGCGGTCAGCCCATGCTGGTCAACGTGCTCGCACGCGAGTGTGTCGAGCGCATCGGCGTCCGACCCACCGACACCATCGGCGCCAAGCACGTCGAGGCGGCCAAGGAGCAGCTCATCCGCTACCGCCACGCGCACGTCGATCTGGCGCTGGCCCGCCTGATGAAGACCCGCTGGGCCAGCCAGCCGCAGCAGCAGCGTCGGCAGACCCGCCCCATCCGCCGGTCGGGCTGACGCCCGGCCCTCACCTGGGGGCTGATCTCAAACCATGGCGCGGCGCGAGCATGCAAGACAGGCGGCGCTGGTCCGTCTGCTCGATGGTGGATTCAGCACGCTATCGCGTCTCGGTCGCCTCCATCCCGCGGCGACTCCGGCGCGCCACGGCGTAACGGTTCAGCGGAACGTGCCGTACCGGCAGGAGGGGGCGCCCCTCCACCTCGATGTCTACCGGCCAGCGGGACGCGCAGGTCTTTTGCCGGTGGTCCTCTACATCCACGGCGGTGGGTTTCGCGCCCTGGCGAAGGACACCCACTGGCTGATGGGGCTGGCCTTCGCGCGTCGAGGGTTCGTCGTCTTCAACATCGACTACCGGCTCGCCCCCACCCATCCGTTCCCCGCCGCCCCGCAAGACGTCTGCGCTGCCTACCGCTGGGTGGTCGAGAACGCCCACCATCACGGGGGGGACTCCAGACGGTTGCTCGTCGCGGGCGAGTCGGCTGGCGCGAACCTCGCGGTGGTGGCGGCGGTGGCAGCCTGCTGGGAGCGCCCGGAGCCCTGGGCCCGCGCGGTGTTCGAGACCGGCGTGGTCCCCCGGGCGATCCTGCCGGCCTGCGGCGCGCTGCAGGTCAGCGATCCCGCACGGCTGGGGGGTGATCTTCCGTTCTTCGCGCGGGACGTCCTGGCGCACATGGAGCGCGCGTACCTGGGGAACGGAGCCGGGCCCCTGGCGGACCCGCTCCGGGTGCTGGAGGATGCGCCGTCGGCGGATCGTCCCCTGCCGCCGTTCTACGCGCCGGTCGGAACGGCCGATCCCCTCCTGGACGACACCCGGCGCCTCGCCGCTGCGCTGGAGAGGCGGGGAGTACGCTGCGAAGCCCGGTACTTCCCCGGCGAGGTCCACGCATTCCACGCGCTGCTGTGGCGTCGCGCTGCGCGGGAGTGTTGGCGAGAGATGCTCGCCTTCGCGGAGCTGCACAGCGAAGCCTGAACCTGGGGAAGCCTGAACCTGGGGGGCCTGATCTGGGGACCGATCGGTCTTGGGTTCAGGGCTCGACTGTGACGTCGATGAACGTCCCCTGGATGTCCAGGAGCCACTCGCCCGGTGGCAGCCCGACGAGAGTGTAGTCGAACGCCCACGGGCAATCGCAGTCGCAGACCTCTTTCGCAGCGTCGATGTAGCGGACCTGTAGCAGATCGCCCTCAAGAGGGTAATCGACGAGGGTCTCGTACTCCCACTCCGCACAGCATTGGCTCTCGTATCCGATGTGGGAGATCGCCACGCCGTCTCCGCTGACCGACGCTGACACCTCGGCGCCGCCCGGAAGATCCGGTCCGCACTCGGCGAATGGATCGACCACCTCGACAGAGACCTTCTCGGTGCCGCCAGAGCTGGTCGAACCACCGGAGCTGGTCGCGCTGCCCGAACTACCACCCGAGGTTCCGCCAGAGCTGCTGGAGCTGCCGCCGCCCGTGCTGCCACCGCTCGTGCTGCCACCGCTCGTGCTGCCGGTGGTGGTGGGCTCGGTGGTCTCGGTGACTGTCGGAGTGGTCTCTCCGTCGGTCACCCCGGTGCCGGAACCCCAGATCACCTCGGTGCCCTGAAATCCGGGCTCGTTGCAGGCCAGTATCAGCAGAATGATGGACATCACTTCGTCTCCACAATGACCGTCGTTCGATCTTTCCGAGCGATGAGCTCCCACTCACCTGCTGGCAGTCCGACGAGTGTGTAGTCGAATGCCCACGGGCAGG
The DNA here is from genome assembly GCA_964464515.1 of uncultured Enterobacterales bacterium. GTDB lineage: Bacteria > Myxococcota_A > UBA796 > UBA796 > UBA2385 > CAYXGP01. Next base: position 59,417 of record CAYXGP010000004.1, on the reverse strand, counting down.
TGCAGTCACAGGTGACCTCACCGACGTCCACGTACGAGATCTCGACCTGCTTCTTGCCCGACTCGACCTCAGGCGCCCAGGTCGCGCAGCAGCGATCGGCGACGCCTGTGTGCGACACCTGCACCCCGTCGATCGTCGCGGTCGCTGTCAGCGTGGAGCTCTCCTTCGGGGCTCCGGGATCACAGCCGGTCTTCAGACCCTCCAGCGTGATCGTGGCGTCGGTGTTGAGGGCGCCGCTGTCATTACCCCCGCTGTCGTTACCTCCGTCATTCGTTTCGGTGTCAGGGGTGCTCGTGGTCGAAGCGCCGGTGCCTCCCCAGCTTCCCCCGCTTCCGCCCCCTCCCGGACTCCCGGTGCCGCCGGGCGAGCTGGAGGGCTGATCCCAGATCACCTCGGTGCCCTGAAATCCGGGCTCGTCGCAGGCCAGCAGCAACAGAATGAGCGGCGTCATGGGGCAAGCACCGTGACCGTCGCCTCGTCTCCCGACGCGGTGACGGTCCACTCACCAGCGGCGAGCTCGACCAGCGTGTAGTTGAATTCCCACGGGCAGGTGCAATCGCAGGAGTCCGCGCCGGTGTCGGCGTAGGTCACCTGGATGATGCTGCCCCGGGACTCTGCTCTCGGCGACCACTCGGCGCAGCAGCGATCGCTCACCCCGATGTGGGTGATGACGATGTCGCCCGCGCCTCCCGCTACCACCAGCGCTGAGCCGCTCGCGCCCGCGTCGGGATCGCAGCTTGTGTCGAGCTCGGTCAGAGTGACGTCTTCGGTGGGCCCCAGGCCGGTGTCGCTCCAAGCGGAGGACCCGCCGGCGCCCTCGCCGCCGTCATCGGCCCAGATCACCTCGGTGCCCTGGAAGTCATCGCCCGAGCTGCCGACTTCCGTAGACTTGTTCGAACAACCGACGAGCAGCGCCGTGGCGACCACGGGCAGAAGTCTCTCTGGAAACCGCACCACGGTCCCTCCTTCGACGTGCCCAGGTACCTGTACACCGACGGTGGGTTCAGCGTCCACCCGGAGCGTCGATCGTTCGCGCGAGTCGGAACCCGATGGTCTCGGAGCGGAGCTGAGGGACCACCTGCCGGCGCAGCGCAAGCCGCGCGAACGAAGACGTCAGGCACCACGCGCCCCCTCGCACCACCCGGTAGGCGTCCTCGTCTCCGCTGGGATCGTCGCAGGGCAGGCTGATCCCACCATCGATACGGCCCGACTCCGCGTGCGGATCGGCGCACCAGTCAGCGGCGTTCCCAGCGGCGCCTTCCATTCCGTAGATGCTCACGTCGTCTGGGTACTCGCTCACCGTCGCGGGGAGCATCCGGCGGCGGTGGCTCTCTCGCAGGCAGGCCCAGGTGGGGTCGAAGTGATCACCCCACGGAAAGAAGCGTCCATCGACACCGCGAGCGGCCTTCTCCCACTCCAGCTCACCGGGCAGGCGCCAGGGCTGGCCGGTCCGCTCCGCGTACCAGGCGGCGTATGCGCGAGCGCTGAACCAGTCGATCAGCAGGACCGGGTAGTCCGGGAGCCACTCGTGGCCCTCCAGATCCGTCCCCAGTACGAAGCGTCCGCCCGCGTCTCGCTGGTAGATCTGGGCCCCCTCAGTCCCTGCCGAGGCCCGCTCCCGGGGAGCCATGCGCAGCGCGGTCTGCCCCTGCCCGCGCGCGACGAGATCGTTGAGGAACCGAAGGTACGCGCCGTTGGTGACCGGGCGCCGCTGGATGGCGAAGCCGTCGGTCCAGATGCGCTGGCGTCGCAGGCTCGTGGGGGCCTCCCGGTCGCCGCCGCACCACCAGTACCCCGCGGGGACGTACGCCGCGTCGGACCCGATCTCACCAGAGCGGGGCAGGTAGACGGCGTGCGGCGCGTCCCTGTCCGGTCGGATGTTCTGGACGTTCCGCTGGCGGCCGATGTGGACGGGGTAGCGCACGGGAGCGCGGTCCGGGTGGCGCAGCGTGAGCAGGTAGCCGCCCATCGGCAGGACATGGCGCGACAGCGGCGAGCGACCCAGCGCGCGCGACGCGCCCGGGCACAGGCGACGATCGACGATCTCCAGCGGAGCGATCTCGACCACCGCGCCGACCGGGGCCGTGCGGAGCGTGAGGGTTCCCCGGCCGTCGATGTACCCGGAGTGCTCTCCGGTGTCGTGCGCTGCCAGGAGGGCGAGGTACCTGCGGGCGTCGCGCTGCTCGTGCTGCGACTCGGCGTCGGCGTGGCGGGAGCGGTACAGCGCTGCGAGCTGGATCTGTGCTTGACGAAGATCCGGCGCCTGGACGAGCGCGGCCTGAAGGAGCTGGACGACCTCGAGCTCCTTGGACTCCGCGGCCTCCTCCAGTCGGCGCGCTTCGTCTTCGAGCTCCCAGACCGTGCGCTTCTCGGAGACGGCCTGCCAGGGACGCAGCTGCCCTCGGGATCGGGCGGCCTGGCTCGCCAGCTCTCGGGCGCTCTGCCGCAGTCGACGAAGCTCCGGGGTCGCCTCTCTCGCGCGGCGGACCAGCTCCAGCGCGCGCTCGCGGCGCCGCGCGCCCTCCTGCCAGCTCTGGATCTCGCTCGCCAGGACTTCGGCGTTGGCCGGGCGCTGCTGTGCGTCCCGCGACATCGCCAGCTCGCACAGGTCTCGCAGCTCCGTGGGGATCGCAGCGGGGCTCGCGATGGGGGCGGGGCCAGCGGCGCGCACGGCGTCGAGGATGTCCGCCGATCCGACCCCCGTGTACGGCGCGTGTCCGCACAGGATCTCGTACAGGATCGCTCCCAGGGAGTAGACGTCGGAGCGCGCGTCGAGCAGCGCGAGCCTCCCCGCGGCCTGCTCGGGCGGCATGTAGGCGGGGGTCCCGGCGATGGTGCCGATGCGGGTGTGGATCGACTCACGGGGGCCCGGCTCGGAGCGTGGCAGATCGGGCTCGGACTCGATGGCGCCGACGGCCTTCGCCAGCCCCCAGTCGAGGACCAGCACCTCGCCGTAGGGCCCGACCATGATGTTGGCCGGCTTCAGATCGCGGTGGATCACCCCGCGCGCGTGGGCGTGGGCCATCGTCTCGCAGACGCGTCGGAAGACGTCGATGAGGCGTCGGAAGGTCCAGCCGTCGTGGGTGGGGCACCACGAACCCTCGCGCGCGCCGTCGTGGACCGACTGAGTGACGACCTCCAGGGTCTCCCCCTGGATCTCCTTCATCGTGAAGAAGATGCGCCCGTCGGGCAGACGCCCCAGCTCGTGGACCGGCACGATGCCGGGATGCGCGAGCTGCGCAGTGATCTGCGCCTCGACCAGGAAGCGGGCGATCTGCCGCTCGGACCGCATGATGACGGGGCGGGCGATCTTCATCGCCAGCGGTCGCTCCAGCTCGCGATCCCAGACGCGGAGGATCTCCCCCATTCCGCCCCGCCCGAGGACGTCCATCGGCGCGTAGCGATCCTCGACGGGGCGCGGCATGCGGAAGGCCGGTCGGGTGTCGGGGGGATCTTCGGGATCGTCGGCTGTGGTGCCAGAATCGGAGCTGTCCGGGATCGAACCCGGGTCGATCTCGGAGGGGGTGAGCGTATGGGCGATGCGCGAACCGCCGCGGCGGCGGGTGGGCGGCCACGAGCGGGTGGTCGCCCCCTGATCCGCGGCCGCTTCGGCATAGATCGTCTGCACCACGTCGAGATCGACGCCGAACCTGCGAGCGATGAGGGTGAGGGCGTCCGGTGTGGTCACTGTGCCGTCCGGCGAGGTCGTCTGGACCCCTGCTTATACGGATACGGTGACGGGAGCGGATGAAATCCACCGGGGGCGCGGTCCGGATCGCGCCGTTCCACCGCGCCCTGCGCTTCGCTCTGTGGGATGAAGCCAGAGGGATTTGCCCACAAACAGTATTAGAATCGGTGGCCGCTTCGTGACGGGGCCGAATGGAACAGCCTGATCTCGAGGAAGGGACGCTCCCCTTCAGCCGACGCTTCGCGGACGCTGTGTTGGAGTCTCCGACGCGTCTGCTGGCGATCACCCTGCTGTGCAGCCTCCCGCTCCTCGCGTACATCCTGGTCGATCTTCCGCTGCGAGCGCAGATCGCGATGTCGTGCGTGGTGGTGGCGATCTGCCTGGTCGTCGTGCGGCGATTCCCCGAGTATCGCCTGGTGATCGTGATGCTCTCGGTCGCGACGTCTGCGCGGTACATCCTCTACCGCGGGACGGAGACGCTCCATCTGGCCGGGGCGGCCTCGCTCGGCGACGTCATCGTCAGCTTGATGCTCTACGGCGCTGAGCTCTACGCGGCGATCACCCTGGTCGGCGGCTACTTCCAGACCGCGATCATCCGCCGCAATCGCCCGATCCCGCTGGAGGAATTCGACGAAGAGTTGCCGTCGGTGGATGTGTACATCCCCACCTACAACGAGGATCTGTCGGTCCTGCGCCCCACGGTGCTGGGGGCGATGGCGATGGACTACCCCAACAAGGAGGTCTGGGTCCTCGACGACGGCCGCCGCGATCATGTGCGGGAGATGGCCGCGCAGCTCGGCGTCCACTACATCCGCCGCGAGAACAACCAGGGCGCGAAGGCCGGAAACCTCAACAACGCGCTGGATCAGACCCGCGGCGATCTGATCGCCATCTTCGACGCCGACCATGTGCCGGTCCGGGGGTTCCTGCAGTCCACCGTGGGCTTCTTCCTGCGCGATCTGCGGCTGGCGCTGGTGCAGACTCCCCACCACTTCTACAACCCCGACCCGTTTCAGCGAAACCTGGATCTGGAGGGGAGCGTCCCGCCCGAGGGGCACTTCTTCTACCACGCCGTCCAGCTCGGGAACGACTTCTGGAATTCGTCGTTCTTCTGCGGATCCTGCGCGATCATCAAGCGCAGCGCGCTGGACCTGACCGACGGCATCCGCCACGAGACCGTCACCGAGGACGCCCACACGGCGCTCCAGCTCCACTCGTATGGCTACAACTCGCTGTTCCTCGACATCCCGCTGGCGGCGGGGCTGGCGACCGAGACCTTCGCCTTCCACATCGGACAACGGATCCGCTGGGCGCGCGGGATGGCGCAGATCTTCCGCATCGACAACCCGCTGCTCAAGCCGGGCCTGACCATGGCCCAGCGGATCAACTACTTCAACGCGACCTGGCACTTCCTGTTCGGCATCCCGCGGATGATCTTCATCATCACGCCGCCGCTCTACCTGCTGTTCGACTTCCACCCGCTCAACGCCGACGTCCGCGAGGTGATGGTCTTCGCGGTGCCGCATCTGCTGCTGGAGGGAATGGGAGCGTCCACGGCGCATCGCAACGTGCGCCACAGCTTCTGGCCCGAGGTCTACGAGGTGGCGCTGGCGCCGTACGCGGCCCTGGTCACCACCATGGCGCTGATCGCCCCTGGACGTGGCTCCTTCAACGTCACCGCGAAGGGCGCGAAGATCGAGTCCACCACCTTCGATCTGCGGCACGCGCTGCCGCTGCTCGTGCTGCTCGGCGTGAACGTGGTGGGGCTGGCGGTCCTGCCTTCGCGCGTGTCTGCTGAGCCGGAGCACTGGGTCACCATCGCCACCGCCGGCGCCTGGAGCGTCTACAACCTGTTCATCGTCTCGGCCGCGGTCTCTGCTGCCGTGGAGCGCACCCAGCGGCGGGATCACCACCGGATCACCCAGCGCCTGCCGGTCGTCGTCGGCCCCATCACCGAGGAGGAGGGGGAGCTGTTCGATGACTTCGAGCCCGTACAGGGATCGACCACCGACCTGTCGATGGGTGGACTGGCGCTGGAGCTGCTCGGCCGCCACGAGCTGCCGCCGGTGCTGAACATCTCGCTGGTCGCCCCGGGCGGCGATCGGCTCGACATCACGCTCGACGTCCTTGGGACCACCATCGGCGACACCCACACCCTCATCCGCGGGCGCTTCCGCGCTCTGGACATCGAAGAGCTCTCCCTCCTCAACGCCTGCATCTTCTCGCCCACCGCGGCGTGGCTCACCGAGCGCTTCGTCTACGACAAGCCGTGGCACTCCCTGCTGCATGTGCTGCTGGTGCCGCTCAAGGTCGCCCTCGGATCGCCGCGCTGGCTGCGGGGAGTCGAGCGCTGGATCTCCAAGGGAGAGCGCGGAGGGCTCGTCCCCGAGAGTGAGCAGGCCCGTTGTTCGACCTGCGACAGCCCCCTGGTCGTGGGACCCACCCACTGTGAGGGCTGCGGCGCACCGAGCTCGCTCGCCTCAACCGACGCCCCCGCGCGACTGGCGCCGACGGGTGGGCGCTCCGGTCTGGCCCCGATGATCTCTCCGGCCCTGATGTTCGCGCTCGCGATCTCGCTGGTCGTCGGCTGGGATCCAGTAGTGGAGCAGTTCGCGGAGCTCGTCCCATCTTCGCACTGGGAGCAGGTGACCGTCAGCGATCGGCAGGTGGAGCTGCGCAGCGCCGCCGACGCCATCCGCGAACACTACACCGTCCTCCTCCAGGGGGAAGCGGTGGACGAGGCGTGGGTGGAGAATCTGTGGGAGATCCGCCGGAGCCACCGCATCTATGGTTACGAGGGGCACCGCCGCGAGACGGCGCGGGCCGAGGCGCTGCTGTACTCGATACTGCTGTCGATGGCGTCGGCGGCCGAGTCGGGCCAGCGCGGAGACCCGGGCGTCGAGCAGTGGATTCGGGATATCGACCAGGACCTTTCGCAGCTCGATCAGCTCCTCGGCGTGGGAGAGGCTTGATGACGGGATTCGTGCCACGGGCTCTCCCAGGCATGCTGGCTCTCCCAGGCATGCTGGCCTGGCTGGGCTTGCTGAGTTCAGCGTGGGCGCAGGCGCCGGAGCCGCCGCTGGACGAGGCGGCTCTGTTCGGCGAGGCGGAGGACGCTGAGACCCGCACGATCTGGTTCAACCGCGACCTGTACCTCAACTCCGATCGCATGCTCCAGGGGCTCGCCGCCACCGAGACGTTCCACTTCACCCTGCCGCGGACCTGGGTGCTGGAGGCGGATCCGGTCGTGCGGCTGAAATTTGAGCACTCATCGGCGCTGATTCCCCGCCGCAGCTCGCTGACGGTGCGGGTCAACGACGAGGCCATCGCCAGCATCTTGATGACCCCCGAGAACGAGATCGGCGGAGAGCTGGTCACGTCCATCCCCCGGCGGCTGCTTCGCGATCACAACGCGCTGAGCGTCAACGTCGTGCAGCACATCAGCGCGGAGTGCGAGGACCCGTTCGACCCGGCGCTGTGGACCCGGGTGGGGGTGGACTCCTCGATCGACGTGACCTACCGGCGCTGGCCGATCGTTCCGGAGCTGCTCGACTTCCCGTATCCGTACTTCGACCCCCTGGGGTTCGGGCCGATGGAGGTCGCCCTCGCGGGCGGGGAGCGCGCCACGGCCCCCCAGCTCGACGCGCTGGGAGTGCTGGGCGTAGCGCTGGGGCGCATCGCCGCCTACCGGACGGTCTCGGTGCTCGAGCCGGTCACCGATCTGGCCCGCGCGCGCTCCCACGTGGTGGTCGTCGGCACAGCGCAGCAGAACCCCCTCGTCCCCGCCCTGGTCGACACCCGATCGCTGAAGTCTGGCGAGGGGCTGGTGGCGACCATCCCCAACCCGGCCGACCCCTCCCTGGGCGTGCTGGTGCTGACGGGCGCTGACGATCTGGGCCTGAGCCGCGCGACCGCTTCGCTGGTCGGTCAGGATCGCTATCAGCTCCTCTCCGGATCGCATGTGCGCATCGGGGAGCTGGAGGAGCCGAAGCCGCCGCCTACCCGCCGCGATCCGCTCCCGTTCAACGGACTCGAAGAGGCGACGCTGGCGGACCTGCGCATCGAGGACACGACGGTTCGCAGCTTCTATGCGCCGCCGGTGCAGATCCCCATCGCCCTCGAGGGCGACAGCCACGTGCGGATCAGCGGCGCGCGGGTGGGGATCGACTACGCCTACGCTGCGCACCTTGACAACCGGCTGTCCAGCATGGAGGTGCGGCTGAACGGCGTGACGCTCGCCTCGGTGGCGCTGTCGAGCCCGTCCGGAGAAGAGAAGACCCGCCTGTGGGTCGACCTCCCCTTCGAGCTGTTCGAGCCCTCCTCGGAGGTGGAGGCGGTCTTCCACCTGTTCCCGGCCGACTACGATCAGGGGCCTTGCGCGTACATCAGCGATCATCATCTGTGGGCCACGGTGTTCGCGTCGTCGGTGCTGGAGATCCAGCGCGATCACTACGCCGATCTGCCAGCGATCGGCCTGCTCCGCCACGATCTGTGGCCCTACAGCGAGGCCGCTGGCGACGGCGAGGTGGTGGTCGTCGTCTCCGATGAGCCCGACATGCTGGAGGCCTCCGCCGCGCTGCAGGTGGCCGCTGAGCTGGGCCGTCGAACCGCCGCTGAGCACCCGCGCGTGCGCATCGTGCCCAGTCTGCCCTCTCGCCTCTCCGAGACAGCAGACTCCCATTCCATCCTTCTGGTGGGCGATCGGCGCCACTCCTCCTGGGACGGTCTGGTGTCGGCGCGCGCGCTGACCGCGGTGGGCGGCTCGGTCCGCAGCCTGCAGACCCCGCAGGGCGAGCAGCTCCGCGCCGAGGTCGGAACGGCCTACGACACCATCGAGCAGATCGTCCACCCCGACAACCCCCAGCGCACCGTGCTGGCCCTGCGCTCCTCCGGCTCTCGGCAGCTCGGGGCCCTGGTCGGTCTGCTCAGTGACTCCGAGCGCCTACATCGGCTCGAGGGGCAGGCGGCGGTGCTGAGCTTCGGCGGAGGCGTGCGCACGATCATCGCGGCCGCCGGCTCGGATCGGGTGGGCCACAACCCCCTGTCGAGCCGATTCCAGCACTTCGTGCGGGGGTCCTGGCCGCTGCTCGGCCTGGGCGTGCTGCTGTCGTCCATCATCATCACCTGGCTCATCCGCACCTGGGCGGCCCGCCGCGGGGGACAGACGTGATGCTCCCCGGCGCCCTGCTTGTAGGGTTGCTCAGCGCTCCCAGCCTCGCGACGGCCTCCCCCGACCTCTCGGAGACGCCATCGACCCGACTGCTACGGACGACCTGGCGTGGGTACCTCCGTCGGTTCGTCCAGCGCGACGGCCGCGTGGTCGATCATCGCGGTGGGGGGATCTCCACGTCGGAGGGGCAGGCCTATGCGATGATGCGCGCGGCGTGGATCGGTGATCGGAGGTCGTTCGATCGCGTGCGGGAGTGGACGCTGTGGAACCTCCAGGGGGGCTCGCTCGCGGCCCTGCCGGCCTGGAAGTGGGGACCCCGCCCCGACGGCTCGTGGGGCATCCTCGATGAGAACCCGGCGTCCGACGCAGATCTGTGGATGGCCTATGCGCTGTTCACCGCCGCGGAGCGCTGGCACGAGCCTGACTACCGCGTGCAGGCGATGGCCCTGCTGTCGCGCATCTGGGACGAGGAGGTCGGCGAGCTCGATGGCCGCCCGGTGCTCCTGCCCGGCCCCTGGGCCCGCGGCGGAGATCCGCTGCGGCTCAACCCCAGCTACTTCCTGACGTTCGCGTGGCGGTTCTTCGCGCAGGTCGATCCCGACCACCCCTGGACAGCGCTGGTCGATCACAGCTACGAGCTGCTCGCGGTCGCGACGGAGGGCGGTCGCCTGCCCCCGGACTGGCTCTACATCGACCGCGCGACAGGCGCGCCCACCACCCCTCCCCAGGGTCTGGAGGAAGGCGACCGGTATGGCTTTGAGGCGTACCGGGTGCCGTGGAACCTCGCTGCAGACGTGTGGTGGTACGACGACGCGCGGGCCCGCGCCCTCCTCGGCGGACTCTCGCCCATGATGACCACCTGGCGACGCGACGGGCGGATCCCAGCGGTCATGGACTCGACGGGCGCTGCGGTGGTGGAGTGGGAGACCCTCGGGCTGTACGGCGCGATGCTCCCGGCCGCGGAGATCCTCCACCCCTCAGACGCCGCGGCGCTCTACGCATCTGAGCTGGAGGAGATGCGCGAGTGCTGGGGCTGGGGTGAGCCCGACGACTACTACTCGCAGAATTGGGTGTGGTTTGGTCTGGCCCTGTGGAGCCGGCTGGCGCGGGCGACGGAGCCCTGGCCGTCGGGGTCGGGATCAGGGCCATGAGCGCCGGTTGGCTCGGCGCGATGCTGCTGACCTCCGCGCTCTCGGTCCCCGGCCACGCGCGCGATCGTCGCTACATCGACATCTACGGTCCAGAGACCGACTCCGCGGAGGCCCCGCCAGTGGAGATCTCCGACGCGGACCCCTGGGGTAGCCTGGCCCTGGCGGACACCCTGTACCAGCGGGGGCGCACCGACGAGGCGGTGGCGATCCTCCACGGCGCGCACACCGGGGCGACGTCTGCGGCGGCTGCGCGGCGCCTGCGACCCATCCTGCTCTCGCTCGCTCCGCGGGGGGCCTGGCAGCCTGTCATCGCCGATCTCCGTCGCGACGATCCGGGCGACTTCGAGCTCCACCTGCTCGATCTACGCTCGCAGGTCCTCGACCCCGAGATGCGGCCGCGGGCCACCGTCGCCCTCCAGCGGATGCTGCGGGAGCGTCCGGATTCGCTGGCTGCGCTGCAGGCACTGGCAGAGGCGTACCTGCGCAGCGGTCAGCTCTCACGGGCCCGCGCGCTGCTCAAGGACGCCTCTGGGGGCTCGGTGGCGGAGCTGGACGCAGTGGCTCTGCTGGGCCTGGGGAAGGTCGAGCGGGCCGTGGACATCCTCGGCGAAGATCTGCCCTTCCCCTGCCGCTCCAGCGGCGCGCCCATCCAGTGCGCTCAGGCGCTCACCCAGATGGGCTGGCCCGAGGTCGGCTCGCTCTCGCTGCGTCTGGCGCTGGACAGGCGAGCGCACAGCCAGATCAGCTCCACCCGCGGCCGGGCGTCGGCGTACGCCACCCTCGCCGCGATGGAGACCACCCTGGGACGCGACGAGGCCGCGCTCCGCGCCTGGCGAGAGGCGGCGCGGCTGCAGCCGAGCGAGCGGGTGTACCAGCAACGGGCGGTGGAGGCGATGCTGGAGGCCGGCCGGGTGAGCGCTGCGCTTTCGCTGATTCGAAAGGACGAGGATGCCCTCCGGCGGGCGGCTCAGGCCGTACGGTTGGTGTCTCGCGCCGACACCTGGCGCCCGGGCTCCGGGCCGGCGCTGGAGAAGGCCCGCCGGCTGGCGCCCGAGCATCCGATCGTGGTGCGCGCCTGGGCGGAGTACCTGCTGATGCAGGGGCGCGCCCCCGAAGCGTTCGCGGTGCTCGACCCGCAGATCTCGGCCCACGCCGCGGATCGCTCCTGGCTCGATCTCTACACCTGGGCGGCCGCGGTCACCGGCGAGCCCGGCAATGGTCCGGGCGCCATCCAGGAGGCGCTCCCCACGATCCGCCGCGCCGATGACTGGATGGCGGCGATTCGCGCACTGTCGCGACTGCGATCGCTCGCTGCGGAGCGGGACAAGCGCGCCGGCGAGGCCGCCGCCGCGACCACCGGGTATCGGCTCGCGCGGGCCCTGTACCCGGAGTCGATCGCCACCACCGCGGGGCTGGGTGGGGCGCTGTGGCACGCCGGGCAGCTCGCGGAGGCCCAGCGCGCCTACCTCGACGCCTGGGAGCGGGCACCGGGCAATCGCCAGGCGCTGTTCTCGCTGGTGTCGGTGCTCATCCAGCAGGGTGAGTTCGGCGTGGCGCGCCAGCATCTCGGCCGCTCCGGGTACTCCGATCTCCAAGTCCGCCTGCTCGACGAGAAGCTCCAGGTCTCTGCCGCCAGCCAGCCGGCGCGCGACGACCTCGCCGAGGGCCGGCCGGAGTCCGCAGCCAGGCGCTTCTCCGAGCTGATCGAGCGCTACCCGCACCACGCGCAGCTCCACCACGGGTTGGGAGACGCCCTGACGGCGATGGGCAGCTACGATGCCGCCATCGACGCCTATGTCGCTGCGCAGAAGCTCGACCCTGAAGACCCCTGGCCGTTCGTCGGGGAGATCGGCGCGCTCATCGCGCTCGGCGAGCTGTCCTGGGCGCGCGAGCTCCTGGAAACAGTGGCGGACCGCGAGGGGGTGCCCGGTCTCGCGGAGGCGCTGGGTGACATCCACCGCCGGCTGGCGCAGGCCGAGGCCGACGCGCTCACACGCGCCGGGCGGGCGGACGAGGCCTTCGAGATCTACCGCCAGTTGCTCGACGAGCGGGTCGAGTCGTGGGTCCTTACCGGCATCGGTCGGCTGTACATGAGCCGCTGGCAGTACGGCGCCGCGCAGATGGTGTTCGAGGAGGCCTTCCTCATGGATGCCCGCGACACCGCGGCGGCTCGCGGGCGCATCCAGGCGATGCTCGCGCGGGGCTTCGCCGCGGCCGCCCAGCAGGAGGTCGGCGAGCTGTGCCGGCGCGATCCCACGTCCGAGAACCTCAAGCTCGCCGAGGAGGTCGATCGGTACATCCAGATCGAGCAGGCGTTCATCGCGGCGATCCGCGGCGAGCGCGCGGTGGCCGCCGAGACGATCCACAGCCAGCTCCAGGCCTACCCCGAGAGCCCCGATCTCCAGGCGGCATCGGCACAGCTCCTGCTTCACGGCGGAGACGCTGCCTCGGCGCTGGAGAACAGCCAGGCCATCGCCCAGGTCCATCCCACCCACAGCGGCGCGCTGGCCGTGGCGCAGCGGGCGGGGCTGCGGTCGCGGCGCTCTGGCGACGTCCTCTCGCTCTACCTGCGGGCCATCGACGCGGGAGGGGAGGCGTGGCTGCTGTCGGAGCTGCCGGTGCTCCGGCTGGCGACCGAGCTGGACGACGCGCTGCTCGCCCCGGAGAGCGCGCCGGAGGTCATCGCCGATCTGGAGGCCCGCTATGGCTCCTGCGACGCGCGCCGGTGGGGGCTGCTGGCGGGGGCCTGGCAGACCGTGGGCGACGTGGACCGCGCCACCCGAGCGTGGGAGACGGCGCGTGCGTGTGATCCCGACTCCAGCGGGGCCGTCCTGGGTCTGGCGCGCCTGCGTCGCTCCACAGGCGCGCACCTGCGCGCGGAGCTGCTCCTGTCATCTCACTGGGAGGCACACCGCGACATCGAGGTCGGCGCTGCGCTCGCGGAGATCCACATCGAATTGGGGCACCGCCGGATGGCGCGCACCGTCGTGGAGGATCTGCAAGCCGAGGTGGACGCGGGCCGCATCCGGGTCTCCCGCTCGGCCCCCCCGGAGCTGCCGCTCATCCCCCTGCCGTCCGGCCGCGCGCTCCCCGCTCGGGATCCCGGCGCCCGCCCGCCGGGCCTGCCCACCATCCCCGACGTCGATCTCGGCGCGCTGGAGCAGGCGTTCACACAGCGCTTCCCGCCAGCCTGGGACGTCGGCGCCGGGTGGGTTCACACCTCGGGCGAGCCGGGCACCCAGCAATTCGACGTCTGGTTCACGCCCGCGGCTCTCGAGGTGGTGCTCGCCGGCCCGCTCCGCGCCACGGCAGAGGTGGTGTTCGTCCAGCTCGATGACGGGTTGCGGAGCCGCGAGGGAGTGGCGCTCAGCGGCGGTCTGGCGACCCGCGAGGAGGCCCCGCTGTCCGGGCGCGCGCTGCTGGGTGTCACGCCGCTAGGGCTACACACCCCCGCGCAGACTGCCAGCTCTCGGCTTCTGTGGCACACCCGCCTCGTCGCGCGGGCCGGCCGCGGCGGCGAGGCGATGGTGGAGTGGACCCGCGCCCCGGTGACCGACACCCTGACGAGCTGGGCAGGCATCGTCGAGGCGCCGCCGTCTGAGCAGGCCACCGGCCCCGTCACGGACACCTGGCTCGGCGGTCGTCTGAGCGGCGCCACCCCCTCCGCCGTGGGGCTCGGGCTGCAGGTCCGCGCTGGCACCACCCGCGGCGCCGATCTCACCACGGTGCCCTGGGAGCAGGGGCTGGCCTGGCTCCAGGGGCCGCTGCTGCGCCGGGAGCGCCTGTCCATCTGGGGGACCGCGGAGTCCATGCTCCTCGATCACGATCGCCAGGTCGGCGGCTTCAGCGAGGACCAGGCTGGGATGTTCTCACCCGACTTCTACTACTCCGCCTCCGGGCGGCTGAACGCGCTGCTCGATCTGGAGCGCTGGTCGATGTGCGCGGGCGCCAGCGCCGGGCCGCAGTGGGTCTTCGGCGAGGACACCCTCTACGTCGGCGCGGGACAGTTCACGGGGGTGGTCGCTGGCGGCGGGGTGCGGCGGTCGCTGGGTGGCTCCTGGGCGCTGCAGCTCTCCGGACAGCACCAGACCACGCTGGGCACATGGCAGCAGAGCACGGTCTCCGTTCACCTGCGCCGCGGCGTGCCCGACGGCGGGATCCGCGTGCCCGGACCGCTGCTGTCGTCGGCGGTTCACGGTCTGCCATTCTCGGCCGCCGCGGGATGCACCGACACCTGGACGGAGTGGCGGCCATGAGGGGCCGAACCCGGATCAGGGCCCTCCTCAGGGTCTCCTGCGGGGCCCTCCTCGGGCCGCTCCTGTGGGCGAGCAGCGGTCACGCATTGACCCTGGAGCGCTTCCATCCGACGGGCGGTCTGTACGCGGGCAGCGGCGCCCTGCGGCTGCCCGCTCCGAGCCCGCTCACGCCGGGCGATGTCCATGGTGGGGTCTTCTGGGTGGTCGAAGATCACAACCGCGCCGAGTTCATCGACGCACGGCGCTTCTCCGCGCTGCGGTTTGGCGGGGGCTACAGCTTCGCGCGCTGGGGGCGGGCCGAGGTGGAGCTGCCGGTGTTCCCGGAGGTAGTGCTGGAGACCACCACGCGGGCGACGCTCGGCGATGCGCGGATCGCGGTGCTGCTCCCGGTGGGGATCCCTGCCATCTCGGTGGCGCTGCGGCCGGTGCTCAGCCTGCCTACGGGGGCGCCCGAGTCCGGAACCGGCGCGGGGGGGCTTGGCGGCGGCGGGCAGCTCGCGGTTGGCGGCGCGCTCGGAAGGCTGGGGTGGCGACTGGCGGGCGGCGCTGAGCGCGAGCCGAGCCGCTCAGACCTCTCGGCCGGCGCGGGGCTGACGGCGCGCATCGGGCGGCATGCCCACGTCGGCGCGGAGATCCTGGGACGGCAGGAGGTGGGCGCAGAGGAGTGGGTGCTGGAGAGCGATCTCCACGGCGGGCTTGATCGCGTCGGTCCGGGGCACATCCTGTGGACGGCAGGAGCCGGACTGCAGCAGGCCACGGGCACGCCGCTGTATCGGATCGGCCTGGGGTACGGCGTGGACTGGTCGGCTCCAACGGGCCCGATGGACAGCGATCGCGACGGGCTGGCTGACGGCGAGGACGACTGCCCTGCGGCGCCGGAAGACATCGACGACTGGGCCGACGGCGACGGCTGTCCGGATCCCGACGACGACATGGACGGGATCCCCGACACCGCCGACGCCTGTCCGCGGTACTCCGAAGATCTGGACGGGTTCGAGGACGCCGACGGCTGTCCCGAGATCGACAACGACGGAGACGGGCTCCTCGACGCCGAGGACGCCTGCCCCGATGAGGTCGGAGCGGCGGCCACCGGGGGATGTCCCGACGCCGACTCAGACGGCGTCGCGGACGCGCTGGACGACTGTCCCGATCGCTGGGGATCCGCGGCGGCGTTCGGATGCCTCGACCGCGACGGCGATCGGGTGCCGGATACGCGCGATGCCTGTCCCGACGCGGCGGCGGACTTCCGCGCGGATCCGCGACGATCGGACGGCTGCCCCTCTCTGGCGTTCCTCAGCGAGATGCGGATCATCATCGTCGAGACGGTCCACTTCGCGACCGGGCTGGCGGCGATCGAAGAGCGATCGCACCCGCTGCTGATGGACGTCGCGCGGGTCGTGAAGGAGAACCCGGATCTCACGCTGGTCGAGATCTCCGGCCACACCGACGCGACGGGACCAGACGACTTCAACCTCAAGCTCTCGCTCCGCCGCGCGACCGCGGTCCGGGCGTTTCTGATCGAGCGCGGGGGCATCGACCCCGAACGCCTCCTCGTGGCCGGCTACGGGGAGGCCCTTCCGGTCGAGTCCAACCTGAGTGATGATGGACGGGGGAGGAACCGGCGCGTGGAATTCCTGATCCAACAGATGGCTCCCGACAGTATGGCTCCCGACAGTTTGACTCCCGACAGTTTGACTCCCGACAACACAGCCGGTCCGAAGCCGGAGGCGCCGTGACGCTCCTCAACATCGCGCTCTGCGCGAGCGCCCTGTCAGCCCCCATCAATCTGTCAGCCCCCATCAATCTGTCAGCACCCATCGAGCTGACGCCATCTCTTGAGCTGACGGCACCGGAGATCCCTGCGCGATGGCTCACCGGCCGCCTGCCAGACCCCACCGATCGCTCCTCCGGAAAGCTGCCCGGCTACGGCCGCGGTACGGACGCGCTCCCGAAAGATCTGGCCGTGGCGGGTGGGCTCACCGGCGGCGTGGCGGCGATGCTCGTGCGCTTGCGCACCTGGAACCAGTACCACAACGAAAATACCGACGCCGACGTGCTCTCTGACGAGGGGCAGGCGCGTCGGCGGGCGCTCATGCTCACCTCGTCCATGGTGGGAGCCGGCGTGGGCTACGGCTCGGCGGTGGGGCTGTACATGGCCGGGGGCGGATACCGCTACCGCTGGCCGCGGGCCGTCACCTGGGGGCTGATCGGGACCGGCCTGGGGTACGTCGCCGGAGCGGGGGCCGGTAAACTCGCCGAGATGGCGCTCGACAATCGAACCAACGCCCTCGGTGAGCTCGACTTCGCCCTCCCCTTCGCGACGCAGGCGCTGGTCTGGGGCGCGGTGACGGGTAGCGGGGCGGCAACCGGGGTCATCCTGGGTGGCGGAAAGGAGCCGCGCGCAGATCTCGTATGGCAGGGGGGACCGCGGCTGGTCGTGCGCTTCTGACGGCGCCTACTGCGCTTGCAGCTCGCCGGTGAGGACTCCGAACCCGTCCTCGTCTCCGCCCGCTGCGACCGTGACGTTCTCGATGGTGAAGCCGCTGATGTCGGGCAGCGACACCGGGACGAACATGTCTCCGAGGGCGGGCAGCAGCACCGGCACGAGCATCTCCAGCAGCACCTCGGTGTCGGCCGACGCGGTCGTGCCCGGGGCGGGGACGATCACGTCAAACTCCGCGACGGCGTCGCTCACGCTCGTCTGGAGCTGACCGCCGGCATCGACGGACATGTCCAGGCCGGACTCCACCTGGATGTAGGCCTGCACGAGCACTGTTCCGCTGCTGGAGGAGCCGTTGTAGAGCGTGACCAGCACCGAGCCCCAGTCCAGGTCGAGCAGGTCACCGCGGGTGCCGACGGTGGCGACGGGGGGCAGCAGCGACTCGACCTCGAAGGTCAGGCTGGTCAGCCCCGGGATGAACGCCGCGAGATCGCTGACGTCCAGATCGAGCTCGGCGTCGGTGAAGCTGGTGTCGAGCAGCCCGTCGGCCCACAGACCGTAGAAGATCTGGTTGATGAAGTCGGCGCTGACCCCGAGGGCGATGCCGGTGCTGCCGCTCCAGTCGGTGGCGCCGTAGCCGTAGTACAGGCTGCCCTCTCCGGAGGCCGAAGACAGGCCGGAGACGACGAAGCGGCTCTCCATCTCCAACGTCAGGCCGCGGTCGTCGATGTCGATGTCTTCGGGGGCGGCGGTGATCGTGTAGGTGCTGCCGCCGTTGGTGAGCGTGTACTCGACGTCGAGATCCTGGAAGGCGTCCTCGAGCGCCGGGGGTAGCTCATCGACGACCGCGTCCTCGACCGCGTCTTCGAGGTAGCTCTGCAGCTCGTCGTCGATGTTGTAGCCGAAGTAGCTCATCGCGGTCTCGATCCAGCTGTCCCAGCCAGCGTCGAAGCCCGTGGTGGTGACGTACACGGTGTCGACCGTCGCCTCGATCTCGTTGCTGGAGTTCACGGAGAAGCTGATGTGGCTCTCCACCCTCAACGTATCGATGGTCAGCGTTCCGCTGTCCGAGTAGCCACCGCCCGCCACCGCGCCGTCGGCGTCCCAGTCGATCGAGACGT
Source organism: uncultured Enterobacterales bacterium (assembly GCA_964464515.1). Taxonomy (GTDB): domain Bacteria; phylum Myxococcota_A; class UBA796; order UBA796; family UBA2385; genus CAYXGP01. The sequence goes on along the minus strand of CAYXGP010000004.1, from coordinate 41,591 downwards.
CGGAGATGGTGAACGTGGCTTCGAGCCGACCGGTCGGACGAGGATCGAGCTCGAGCTCCACGCTCCCGATGGCTGGGTTGTCGGCCGTCAGCGTGAGTGCGTAGAGCTCGTAACAGTAGCCCCACACGCAGTACTCCTCCGACTCGTCGTAGATCGGGTCGGGGATGGCGTCCTCGAGCTCGGAGGCGGTGATCAGCGACTCGCCGAGCACCTCCAGCTCGTCGAAGCCACCCGCGCCCTCGTTGATGCGGACGACCATCCCAGAAGACGCCCGCTCGCCGTACTCAAGGAAGTTGCCGACGAGCAGCCCCCGCAGATCGCTGGTCTCGTTGCCGTCGGTGTCGGTGGCGATGGTCTCGACGGTGTTGAAGCCGAAGTCCCAGCTCGTCGAGGTGGAGAACGCGCCGGCCGACGAGACGGTCATCGCCGCGCCGTCGACCGTGACGCTGTCCAGGCTGGACCACTCGTCGGAGACCGTGCCGCTGACCGTGCCGGTGGAGCCGCTGGTGTCGCCGGGCATCCAGTCGCCGCGCTCGGGCGTGGTGATCTCCAGATCGGGGCCGGTGGAGTCGATGATGAAGGGCCCCTCCTCGTCCCACAGCGAAGTGCCGCCCACGTCCACCCGCACGGAGTACTCGCCCTCGTCCCAGAAGGTGACGGTGGTGTGGGAGACGGTCGTGGTGCCGGTCCCCGGCGCGGTGACCGTCCAGTCCATGTCGACCTCGTTTCCCCACAGATCCGTCAGGGAGACGGCGGTCTCGACGGACTCGTAGACCTCGATGTCGGTGTCGGTCAGCGAGATGTCGACGGTCACCGCCTCGCCCGCGTTGATCTGGAAGTCCTCGGTGTCCGAGACCTCATCGAGCGTGGCCGTGACGCTGTAGAGGCCCGCGATGGTGCCCTCCAGGGTGTCTCCCGTGAGCGTCACCGCAGGATCGCTGACGGAGAGGCTCGCGGCGTCGGCGGCCACTGCGTTGCCCCAGGCGTCGGCCGCGCTCACGGCGGCGGTCAGGGAGCCCCCAGCGGTCATCGCGCGATCGGAGAGGTCGAGATCGACGTCGGCGACGGCGCCTGCTGTGATGTCCAGCGACGCGGTGGCGCTGAGGGCCTCTCCGAGGTGGGTGGCGGAAGCCGTCAGGGTGTGGGCGCCAGCGATCGTGGCGATGAGCGTATCCGGGGATGCGATCAGCCCGGGTTCCAGATCGCTGTCGATGGCGCCGACCACATCCTGACGGGTGCCGTCCTCCCAGACCAGCTCCAGCGCGAGGCCCACGGATTCGCCAGCGGCGGCGGAGGAGGTTTCCAGCGCCAGGGAGAGCGACGGGCCGGCGGTGGCGGGGGTCGTCCCGGGAGTGGTGGTCTCGGTGGCGGAGGTGCTGCCGGAGGTGTTGCCAGAGGTGCTGCCGGTCGGGGTCGTGGAGCTGACCGTGGCGGTGTCGTCGGCCTTGTCTCCGGTGCAGCCGATGATCAGCAGGATGGACAGGGCGGGGATCGAGCGAGACATGGGCTCTCCGGCGCGGGACGCTCCGCCGATCATAGCCAGCAGCGCCTCGGATCGCCCGGCGAGTGGAGGGTGTTGCGGTTAAGTCTGAGGCTCTGAAGCAACCACCCGGAGAGGCGCATCGTGTCCAATCATCCCGTCTGGCGCACGCCCCGCTTCGTCACCGCCCTCGCCGCGCCCTGCTTCGTCATCCCCTGCCTCGTCGTCCCCTGTCTCGTCGGGCTGAGCCTGCCCACCCACGCCGCTGAGCTGGGCGATCCCATCGACGAGGCGATCGCGGTCCAGATCACCCCGGCCGGACTCGACGCGGTCGGCGACGCCTTCGCGGCCATGGTGCCCGAGACCATCCTGATCGAGGCGTCGTCGGGGGCGTACACCTGCGGCAGCGGCGCGCCGCTCCAGTTCGACGTCGATGAGATGGATCTGCTGGTGAACGTGAACGAGGTGGCGATCACCCCCTCGCCCGGCCGGATCGACCTGCAGGTGCTCGCGTCGCTCTCATCGACGTCGGCTGCGCTGGATGTCGAGGGCGACTGCGCGGTGCTGACCGATCTGTCCGAGACCTGCACCGTCGAGATCCCGGTCACCGCGCTCACGTTCGATCTGGGGATGACCGTCTCCAAGGCCCCGTCCGGCTTCGCCGTCGACGTCGACGCCACCGAGCTGACCATCTCACCGATCACCAACCCCCTGTCCGACTGCAGCCTGGCGAGCGCCTTCGGCACGGTGATCGGTCTGGATCCGGAGGGCATCAGCAACCTGCTGATGGACACGCTGGAGCCTGAGATGGAGGCCCTGGGTCCGTCCCTGGCCGGCTCACTGGAAGACGCCCTGGCCGGCCTGCAGATGGACACCACCCTGGCCGTGGGGGCCGCTCAGTTGTCGCTGGAGATGTACCCGTCGCTTGTGCATATCGACGAGGGAGGGATCGTCCTCGGGCTGGGCAGCATCATCCGCCCGGTGGGATCGGTCGCGTCGTGCGTGGACAGCTCGGCCGGCTCGTCCCTCTCAGGCGCGGGCTGGCCGGAGTTCACCGAGACCGCTGCCGACACCTCTCTGGCCCACGACGTCGCCATCCTCGTGGGGCGCGACTTCGTCGATCACCTGCTGTTCAGCGCGTGGGCCGGCGGCCTGCTGTGCATCGACGTCGCCGATTACATCGACGGCGGGCTCGACGCCGGGTTCTGGGGAACGGTCCTGGGCGATTCGTTCACGGCGCTGTTCGCCAGCGAGCTGGCCGCGACGCTGACCGCTGAGTCCTCCGCCCCGCCCACCGTGCGGTTCGATGAGGACGGTGCGCCGTTCCGCGTCGCCATCGACGATCTCGGTCTGTCGCTCGCGTCGGTGCTCGACGATCGCATGAGCCGGGTGGTGGAGCTGGGGGTGGCCGCGGAGCTGGGCATCGATCTCGCGGTGCAGGACGGCACCGAGATCACCACCGAGCTGCTGCTCGACGACACCGACCTGCGCTTCACCGAGCCGTACAACGAGCTCATCGACCCCGGCTACAGCGTGCCCATGGGGGGCCTCATCGGTACCCTCCTGGGCAGCCTGCTCGAGATGGACATGCCCGGCGGATCGCTGGCTGGCCTGGGAGGAGTGGAGATCGCCAGCCTGAGCTGGCTGACGGAGCCCTCCGGCGACTGGCACGGGGGGTACATGCTGCTCGACGCCAGCGCGGTGGAGCCGGTGGAGATCACCGGCTGCAGCATGTCCAGCCTGGGCTGTGGCGGCGGCAGCACCGACCTCGATCTCGAGGAGATCATCGGCTGCTCGGGCGGCTGCGAGGGCGCGACCTGCGCCGCCTCCGGACGGCCTGCGTCGGTGCGGCTGGCCCGCGGGCGCCTGCTGTGGGGGGCGTTCGTCGTGGTGGGTCTGCTGGTTCGCCGACGTTCGCGATGAAGCTGACGGTTGACAGACGCTGACGTCAGTCAGCTACGTGGTCAGCCCTGGACGCCTCGGCGCCGCAGATCGATCTGACGGTTCATCACGAACTGATTGAGGATCCGGTAGAGGTGGGGGTTGTGACGCTGGCTGTAGTCCAGCGCGATGCCGACGAACCACAGCTTGCGCGGCTCGACCTCCATGCGCCAGCTCACCCGGGCCTGGCAGCGCATCAACGGGCGCGGGGGATCGGGCATGCGGAACGCGGCCCGCATCGCCATGCCCTCCTGGAGCCGAGCGGCTTCGTTGGGCTTCATGCGGATCCCCAGGCCCATGAGCGAGAGATCGCGGATGGCGACCGTCATCGTCTCTTCGGTCGGGGCCTCGCCTTCGTCCTCGACCTCCCCATCGCTCCAGGTGAGGGTGAGCTCCATGGCGCGGGGCGGCTGGACCCGGAACGCCTCGCGCTCGTTGAACAGCTGGAGGAGCGAGACGTCCAGCTTCTTGCGCTCGCGGACCCAGTTGTCGAAAGCCAGGCTGAGGCGGACCGCGCCGGACCCGCCGGTGATGTGGAGGACCTCGGCATCGACTTCGACCGGCTTGGCGATGCGCTCCGAGCGCAGCACGAGCCTCACCCGATCGCCGTGTGAGAGGCGACTGCGGATCTTGGCTGGCGCGATCAGTCTGGCGCCACCGAGGCTTATGTCCAGCAGGCGCACGCGGTAGGAGCTCAGATCACGCTTGGGGTGCCGGAGCTGACACGAGATCAGCTCGGCGAAGTCCTTGACGCGGTAGTGGCGACGGCGTTCACGACCGCTCATCGATGGGACCTGTGTGGAGGTGGGGTATGGTGCATGGGTATCAAGAGATCGGCTGGGGCTGAGCAGAGCAGAAGCCTCTATCACATCTCATTCCTGGTTCGCGCCAGTCGGAACCCGATGACCCAGTCACTCGCGGTGGGCCCGCTGCTGCTGCGGCTGGCGGTGCGGAGCTGGCGGGGGATGTCTCCCCAGGATCCGCCCCGGATCACCCGCGCAGAACCGGTGGAGGCCCCGCTGGGATCGGTGGTGTCTCCGTCGTAGGCGGTGAACCAGTCTCCGACCCACTCCGAGACGTTGCCGCTGGTGTCGTGCAGGCCCCAGGAATTGGGCGTGCGCCCGGCGACCGGCTGGGGGCTGTCCGAGTTGCCGCAGTACCAGGCCTGCGCGTCGAGGAGCCCTCCGCCGTCCAGCTGTAGCTCGCCGCCACAGTCCTCCTCAGCGCCCGCGGGGAGGGTCCCGCCCGCGCCGAATGCGTCGGAGCCGCCGGCCGTGGCCGCGTACTCCCACTCGGCCTCGGTGGGCAGCCGGTAGCCCTCGCAGTCCGCGGGCGCGCTGAGCGGCTCGCAGGTCTCACCGCCGCAGTCGTAGCAGGAGTCCCGCTCCTCGGCGTCGGACATCGCGTTGGCGAAGGTCACCGCTTCGTGCCAGGTCATCGACTCTGCGGGACAGGTGGCGCAGCCGGGGAAGGCGTATGCGTGATCGGGGAGCGCCGCCGACAGCTGCCCCTGTGTGATCTCCGTGCGGCCGATCCAGAGACCACGACCGAGCGTGACCGTGTGCTCGTCCTCATCGACCCCGCGCCCGACCTCTGCCTCGGGGCTCCCCATCACGAAGGCGCCCGCCGCCAGCGAGAGCATCTGGATGTCCGTGCCGGCGATGGTGTAGTCGCCATCCTCACCGGTGTCGGGTGCGCAGGCCAGCGCAGCGAAGACGAACAGCATGGGGACCCCGGGGAGGGGTCCCTTTAGCATCGCGCAGGTGCTCAGTGACCCTCGAGCGCCTCCAGCACCGAGCGGATCTCGGCCAGATCTTCGTCCTTGGGGTTGACCTCCTCAGCGGCGCGGAGCGCCTCCATCGCCTCCTCGATCAACACCGCCCGACCCGATGCGGAGCGCTTCTCCTTCCAGGCCTTGAGGGACTCGGCGTAGGTGTAGACCGCTTCGCCCTTCGCGAGCAGATCGGTGTCGCCGTCGAGCAGCGCGCCGAAGGTCTGGGTGTCCGAGGTCGACTCCAGAGAGAACTTCGGCGTGTCGAGCCAGGTCACGTTGGCGGTCAGCGGTGTGCCGCCCGTGACCTCTGATGGCGCACAGGTCTGGATGGTCTGGTAGAAGACCATCGCGTCGTTGGGCGCGAGGGTCTGCGGCTCGATCTCCTCGCGGTCGGCGCTGTATTCCTCACCCGAGAAGCGGACGATCTCGAAGCCGGGGGGCAGCTCCACGCTGAGCTGCACGCTGCTGGCGGCGATGTCCATCGTGCGGACGAAGCGCTCGGAGCCGAAGATCTTCTCGGCTTCGTCTTCGTCGCCGATGAAGATCGACGCCCCGCGACCGGCGTCGGTGACGTCGTTCATCAGCTCGTCGTTGTAGCTGCTGGCCGTCCCGACACCCACACCCACCATGTGGATGCCGTTCTCGTCGAAGTTGCCGGCGTAGCTGGCGATGAGCTCGACGTCGGTGATGCCCACGTTGGCGCCGCCGTCCGAGACGAGCACGAGGCGGTTGAGGTGATCGTCGGAGTGGTTCTTCTGAGCCAGGTGGTAGCCGGAGGTCAGACCCGCCGACAGATCGGTGCCACCGCCAGCCGACATACCCCTGATCACGGACAGCAGGGTGGGATCGTCTGCGCCGGTGATCGCGTGGCCCGACAGCTCGATCTCGTTGCTGCTATCCCACGTCACGATGGAGACGATGTCGCCGCGGCTGAGCTGTCCGGCGATGGTCTCCGAGGTGGTCTTCATCAGATCCATCGGGGTGCCGTCCATCGAGCAGGACGTGTCCAGCACGAGCGTCAGGTTCATGGGGCGGCGCTCCCAGGCGCTCGAGGCCTCACTCGTGACGCCGATCTGGAGCTTGTACTCCCCCTCGATGTCGGTCTCGGCGAGCTGGCTGTGTATGCCCAGGGCCTCATCGGTGCCCGCCGGGTAGTCGAAGGTGTAGTAGTTGAAGAACTCCCAGGTGCGGATCGGCACGTCTCTGAGGTTGTTCCAGTCGTCGAGCACGGCCATGCGAGCCTGCACGGGAGACGACATCGAGTTGGAGTCGTCGGGAGACAGGAACAGCTCCACCGCGTTCTTGTCGTCGCACTCCTCGACCAGGCCGGTGTCGCCGGTGTCGCCGGAGGCGCTGCCGCCGGTGTCGCCCGTGGTTCCGGTGGTGGTTCCGGTGGAGCCCCCGGTGCTGCCGCCGCCGGTAGAGCCGCCCGTGCCGGTCCAGGTTGTGGAGCCGCCGGTGCTGCCACCGCTGCTGGTGCCGCCGCTGCTGGTACCGCCACCGCTGCCGCCCCAGGAGGTGGTGGCGGAGCTCGCGTCGCTGTCGTTGGGCTCACCCTCCTGGCCGCCCATTCCCAGGAACCCGTCCCCCTTGCACGCCCCGAGGCCCAGGGCCAGAAGGAGAATCGGGGAGAAGAGGAGGCGAGACGGGATGGCGCGCATGGGATCTCCAGGGAGAGGGGGCACTTTGCAGAGTGCACTGGGATCGTTAGCAGGGTCAACGGCGTTACTGCACAAAACGTGCGGCAATTCCGCCCGCACTTGTGCAGTTCTGACAAACCTCCTGACTCAGGTCATCGGCCATGAGCGAACTCGATCCTGAACGCGTCGCCCGAGAGCTGCTGGTTGCCATTCGGGGGCACCGCTCCCAGACGGCGTTCTCGCGTTGGCTCGGCTACCGCAGCAACGTGGTGTACTCCTGGGAGGCCGGTCGCCGCTGGCCCACCGGCGCGGAGTTCTTGCGGGCAGCCCGGCGCGCGGGCGTCGATCTCACGGACGCCTTCACGCACTTTCACGGCAAACGTCCGAGATGGCTGGACGACCTCGACCCGGCCACCCCCGAGGGGGTCGCGGCGTTCCTGGTCGACCTGCGCGCGGGTGAGTCGATCACCGATCTCTCTCGTCGCTGCGGGCTCAGCCGGTACTCCATCTCGCGCTGGCTGTCAGGGCGCACGCAGCCGCGCCTGCCGGATCTCCTGCGGGTCGTTGAGGCGGCGACGCTGCGGCTGGTGGACTTCGTCGAGGCGCTGGTCGATCCGGCCGCGGTGCCGTCGGTGTCCGAGGTGTGGCATCGGCTGGAGGCGCGGCGGCGGGGGGCCTTCGAGCTGCCCTGGACCCAGGCCATCCTGCGCGGCCTCGAGCTGGAGGAGTACACCGGTCTGCCCGCACACGAGCCGGGCTGGCTGGCCACGAGGATCGGCATCTCCGCCGAGGAGGAGGCGCGCTGCATCGCCTTCTTGCGGGAGACGGGGCAGATAGTCTGGTCAGGCACTCACTTTCGGCAGGAGACCCTCGCCGTCGATACGCGTCGTCACCCGGAGGTCGGGCAGCGGCTCAAGGCCCACTGGACCCGGGTGGCCGCCGATCGCATCGATCGCGCCGCGCCCGGTCAGTTTTCGTACAACATCTTCGCCGTCTCGCGGGCGGACTTCGAGCGGATCCGGGCGGCACACCTGGACTACTACGCTACGCTCCGGGCGATCGTCGCGGAGTCCGAGCCGCAGGAGGTGGTGGCCGTGGCCAACGTGCAGCTTTTCGATCTGGGCCGTTGAGCCCAGCTCGAAACGCCGGCTACGATCAGCCGCCCAGGGATCGAGGCTACTGTTCTCAGTTTTTCGATCCGGGCCGTTGAGGAGAAGAGGAGTCAGGGTTCGCGTTCGATGTAGCCGAGCGCCCTCAGGTGCTCGATGTCGGCGTTGGGGGTGTCTGCCTCCCAGATCTCCGCCGCACTGAGCTGGCTGGCGCGCAACCGATCACTCCGCTTGCGCAGCTCGGCCAGGGCTTCTGGCTGCCGGTCGCCGATCTCCTTTTGCTGCCCGATGTCGTCGGCGCGGTAGAGCTCGAGCTCGCGTCGGACGCGGGTGCCTCCGGTGTCCACGTTGTGGATGAGCGTCCACCGGTGGGTCTGCAGGCGGACCTTGTTCACCCGGCCGAACCCCGTCGTGGAGAAGATCTCTGCCGTGTGGACCCTACCCACCTCGCCGACGGCGGCCGGCGCGAGCGATCGACCCCAGCTACTCGAACCCAGCCCGGCCAGATCGAGCAGGGTGGCCGCGACGTCGATCCCCTGCACCGCTCCCTCGACCACATGCCCGCGGGAGATCTCGGGGCCGTGCAGCACCCACGGCACATGCAGGTTGGCGTCGTACAGCCACGAGGCGTGGGCCCTGCCGGCGTGGCGCGGCGTGTACAGTCCCTCGCCGTGATCACCCACCACCACCAACATCCGGTTGCCTCGCCCGGCAGCCTCGAGCCCCGCGTCCAGCCGGGAGATGGCGGCGTCGAGGTGGGAGAGCGCCGCGTCGTAGCGATCGAGGAGCCCGCCACCCAGGGGAAGCCGTCCGATCCGCATGCGCCCGATGGGATCGACTTCGAGCGGCCTGTGGGCGTCCACCAGCACCACCTGTCCGTACAGCGGCCCTTCCTCGGGGAGGTGCTCCAGCCAGGCGTCCACCGCCTCTGCGCCGGGGATCTTGGTGATCCCCTCCTCCCAGCGGGTCGTGCCGATGTAGCGGTCGAACCCCCTGTCGAACCCCAGCCGGGCGCTGGCGTTGGGGTTGGTCGTCAGGCCCAGCGTCTGCCAGCCCGCGTCCGAGAAGGCTGTGGCGAGGGTGGGGATCCCTGGAGCGAGCCCTCGATCGAGGGACGGCGCCGGCGCCGGATCATGCAGACCGAGCGTCATCGGCTGCCGCCCGGTCAGCAGCGCGGCGATCGCCGGTCGGGTCCACGGCGCGTTGGCGATCAGCCGCTCGAAACGCGTCCCCTCCGCCGCCAGCGCGTCGAGGTAGGGCGTCACGCCTTCGGCGCCACCGTAGCTGTGCAGACGGTCAGCCCGCAGGGTACAGCCGATCACCAGCACCACGGTCGGGGGGCCACCCGTCTCAGACGGTGGCGCCGCGGTCGGCGGCGCGCACCCCAGCGCCAGTGCTGCGGTCAGGGTGCATCGCATGGCAGATCTCCCGCGGGGCTCCGGGCCGCGCTTCCAGCTCCGCTGGCCGAGCGATGAAGAGGTGGCTGCGTTCCTCGCGGGTCAAGCCGGACGCGACCTGAGCTATCCTGTCGGTCTGACCGGCGCCGATCCGACACCGCCCGGCTGGGATGTCGATGACAATCGGATCCGGCTGGGATGGGGAGACCCCTGCTTCCACGCCGCGCGCCACGCCGTGCAGCGCTGGCGGATGTTCGATCTGGATTGGGTGCGGATCAGCTCACCAGACCTCCCAGCGGTGGGCCGCGACGTCTGCGTGATCGCTCGTTCGCTGGGCATCACCATCCTCAACGCCTGCCGGGTGGTGCGGGTGGAGATGGATCACGAACGCTGCGCGGGCTTCGCCTACGGCACGCTGCCTGGACACGTCGAGCAGGGCGAGGAGCGATTCACCGTGGAGCGCGACCCCCACAATGACGCGGTCTGGTTTCGCATTCGCGCTGTCTCGCGGCCCTGCCACCCCCTCGCCCGCGTCGGTCGGCCGTGGGTCCGACGGCAGCAGGCCCGCTTCGCTCGCGACGCCACCGCCGCGCTGCTCCGCGCGATCCCGAGCGGGACCGCGGGGGACCGCCAGGCTGATGGGTCGGCGCGGTCGGCTTGATACGCCGCGTCGGCTATCCCTCGATCTGACGTCCCCGGTTCGTCGCGGCGGCTCCCATCGGGCGATTGAGGACGATCTCGCGACCAGCCGCCTGCCCGTCGAGCCAGGCCTGGTTCATCGTCATCTTCATGCGTCCGCCGGACCGGGTGCGGGGGTGGCGAGCGTGGAAGTACGCGCGCAGATCTGCGTCTCCCACCCAGACAAGCCCCTCCTGCTGGTTGCGCTGGGCCTGCTCTGCGAGCTTCTCTCCGAACCCGATCATCATCCCCGACAGGAAGCGGCGACGGTCGCGATCGGAGGTCAGCCGTCGGGCCTGCTTGTGGGCCTGCCACAGCCGCTCGCCGGTCTGGAGGAGGAACGCGTGGACGTAGCTCGCCATCTCCAGGTTGGCGTGGGTGCCGCACAGCTCGAGCACCTTGGCCTCGCGCTCGGCGGCGGCGTCGTAGATCCAGGTCCACAGCACCTCGATGAAGAAGTGTTGCGCCAGCAGACCGGCCAGCAGGTGGACGTGCTGCGGGATGCGCTTCCGGGCCCGACCGATCTGACGGAAGGCATAGCGGCTCGGCGTGGCGGCGATGTTCGCCCGCAGCATCAGCCGCTGGGCGGCGTTCATCGCGGACTGCGCCTCGTGGACGTTGGGGCTCTCTGCCAGCGCCAGAAGCCGCTGGATGCGGCGGATCGTGCGGGCCTCGTCTTCGGAGAGCGCCTGCCGTGGCGTGGGGAGGCCGCGGCTACCCGCGTCGATGCCCCGCGCGGCGCAGACCTCCCGAAACCGCGGTCCGTGTGCGGTCTCGTCTGTGACCTTCAGCACCTCTGAGACGTACTGGTGGGCCATCTCGTGCTTGAGGACCTCGACCACCACCAGCCAGGAGTGATCGCGGACCAGCCCCCGCGCGATGGACAGTCGCCGGGTCTGGGATTGCCACAGGCCGAGCCGATGCCCGCCGTCGCTCCAGCGCAGGACGGGCGGGCGCATCCGCCCCTCGAAGTGGCTGTCGTTGAGCCGCCGCCACCAGGTGGACAGCACACGAAGGAGGGCGTCCTCTGCTGGTCGAGCGCGTCTGCGGCTCATCGCTTGAGAGCCCCGCTTATCGCTTGAGAGCGGTGAGGAGAGACGCGGAGCGGTACGCCTCCTGCGGGTCTCCGGTAGCGTAAAGGCACGACTCCAGCTCTTGCCTGGCCTCGTCATCACGCCCGAGCTGCGCGAGCAGCATCGCCCGCTCTCGCCTCTCCCGAGGGGTGTCTGGGGAGAGCGCGAGGATTCGCTCGACCGCCCGCAGCGCGCCCTCCGCGTCTCCACGACGGGCCCAGGAACGCTTCAGGTTCTGGTTGACCCGAATCAACACCGCGGTTGGGCTGCAGGCGGCTGTGGAGCGCTGCCAGGACTCCGCGCTGACCTTTCCGCTTCGGGAGAGACGGTGCAGCCTGGCGCGGAGCTGACGCTCTCGGCGGATCTCCCCGCGGAAGAACGGATCGATGAAGAACGGGGTCTCGGAGCGAGCTGGTCGGATGAGGAAGTGGCTGGGGAAGTTGACGGGCTCCAGGGGAACCCCGAGCCGCCGGGCGATCTCGAGGTAGACGATCGACATCAGGATGGGCTGCCCCTTGCGCCGGGCGATCACCCGGTGGAGGCAGGAGTTGTCGGGGGCGTCGTAGGTGTGCTCGTCGCCGCGGAAGCCGTGCTCGACGAACAGGTGGTGGTTGATGCGCGCCAGGTGCTCGTACAACGACCTGCCCGCGCGCAGGTGGATGCCCTCGGCCAGGGTGTCCAGCGCCGCGATGGCCCGTTCCGGATCGAGATCGGGGTGCTCTTCGGAGGAGATGAGGGCGGCTGCCCGGTCCAGCGGGATTTCCGGCGCGGTGTTCCGCACCATTTTGGCGAAGCCCGACATTCCACTCTCCTGCGCCAGCTCTGCCCATAACTCGGGACACCGCGCGAGCCCGATCCGACGGCCCACATCTGGCTGGCCCGTGCTCAGTCAGTGAGCACCGCGCGAGCGAAGCGGAGGAGGGCTGCGTGGAAGTCATCGGTCGCTTCGAGGTAGGACGTGTGCCCCACCCCTGGCAGCACCACGAGCTGCCCATTGGTCAGGGCGTTGAGCCAGGTCGCGCCGACGGTCACCGGCACCACGGCGTCGTCCTGTCCCCAGATACCGAGCACCGGGAGCGGCGTGCGCTCCAGCAGCGGTGACAGCTCCGCCACGCCCACCGGCGCCGCCGCCACCAGACCCGCGAAGCGCTCGGGGTGGCCGATGATCGCGGGGAGCGCGTAGCGACCGCTGGTCGAGGGAGCCACCAGCACCGGGCGTCCCAGCGCGAGGGTGTCGATGAGGGCCAGCAGCAGCGCCACCGGCGTGGCGCGGGGGTTGGGAGGCGAGGCGCCGTGCCCGGGTAGATCCACCGCGACCGCGCGCAGACCGGCGACGGCCAGGGTCTTCAGCGTGCCCAGCGTCTCCCAGGTCTGCGCGGAGGCCTTGGCGCCGTGCAGAAGAAGGACCGCGGGGGCATCGCCAGGGCCCTCCGACAGCGTGGAGACGTGGGAGCCGAGGACGATGTGGGCGTGCGGAGCGGTCAGGGTAGCCTCCGGAGCCCGGTTAACCGGCGACCTGCTCGGCGGGGTACCATCGACCTGGAGGGTTCCATGCGCGGCTCACCAGCGCTCATCCTCGTCGCATGCGCGTCTCGGCTGCCGCCCCCCGAGGCGGCGGAGCCCGAGGCGGACACCGCGTCGTCTGCTCCGAGCGAGGAGTCCGGTCTCCCCGTCGAGTGGTCGATCGAAGACATCCCGCTACAGGTCGAAGACGCCCTCGCCGATGGGCTGCCCCTGCCCGGTGCGATCCGCGCGGCGTATCTGGAGCTGATCGCCGCAGGGGGGGACGACGACTGCCCGGGGTCCACGACGACCCTGGAGCCCCCGGCGGTCTCACTGGAGGGGTGCGCGTCCGCGGCGGGGTACCACTTCTCGGGCACCGCGACCGTGCGGGAAGAGGGCGGCACGGGTCAGTCATGGTGGCAGCTCTCCTGCGACTGCCAGATCAGCCCGCCGGATGAGGAGCCGTTCGTGGGCGGCGGGCAGGCGTCGGTGCTCATCACGCAGGCCCCGGAGGGGAGCGCAGCGACGCTGGATCTCCAGGGCTCATTTCTGCACCCCGCGTCAGGCGGGTGGCTGGCGCGTGGGGTGAGCTCCTACCTCGCGGTGAGCGCCGGGGAGGGGGCCTGCATTTCGGGGGGGCTCACCATCGGAGGGATCCCGCTGTTCTTCGATCCGCTGGAATTCGACACGCTGGAGAGCGACGCGGGCTGCGCGCAGCCCTCGGGGCGGCTGCGCGTGCGCGATCCGTCGGGGGCCTGGTGGGATCTGGATCTTCCCCCCGACTGCTCGGGCTGCGGGGAGCTGTCGGTGTCGGGCGACGCCAGGGGAACCGCCTGTGTGGACCTCTCCGGTCTCGTCATCGACATCGCCGCCGCAGTGGAGGCAGGATGATCGCCCTCTTCATCGCTTGCGCGGAGCTGCCCCCGCCGCCGCAAGCGTCCGCGGAGCCTGTGCTGATCTCGCTCTCAGCGCCGCGGCTGCTACGCCGCATCAGCCTCGACCTGCGGGGCACGCTCCCCGACGTCGCGGATCTCGACACGGTGGAGGCCGATCCGGGGGCGCTGGATGCGGTGGTGGCCCGCTACCTGGATGACCCGCTGCACGAGGAGCGGCTGGTCCAGCTGCTGGCCGATCGCTGGCACACCAGGGTCGATGGTTTCGACGTGGAGTACTTCGACTACGGTCTGGAGGCTGAGCAGGAGTACCTCTTCGAGCGCGCTGTGGGGGAGGAGCCCCTGCGGCTGGCGGCGCGGATCGCGGTCTCGGATCGACCCTGGACGGAGATCACCACAACGGACACCACGATGGCGGATGCGCTCCTCGGCGAGCTGTTTCCGATCGACTACCCGGCAGGGGGAGGGGGCTGGCAGGAGGTCCGCTACACCGACGGCCGGCCGGCTGCGGGGGTGCTGTCCACCAACGGGCTGTGGTGGCGCTACGCCACCAGCAGCTTCAACCTGGGGCGCTCCCGAGCCGAGGCCATCAGTCGCCTGCTCACCTGTGAGGACTTCCTGGCGCGACCCATCTCCTTCTCCACGGCAGACAGCGGCGCTGCGGACTCCGAGTCCGCCGTGCGGGAAGTACCGGCCTGCCAGGCCTGTCACGCCAGCCTGGATCCCATCGCCGCGGCGACGTTCGGGTTCTGGTGGGTGGAGGAGCACAGCCCGATCGAGATCGAGCGATACCACCCGGAGCGGGAACCCCTGGGTCCGATCCTGCTGGGGGTGGAGCCGGCATGGTTTGGAACGCCCGTGTCGGGGCTCGCGGATCTGGGCCGGGTGATCTCGCGCGACGATCGCCTCACCCACTGCGCGGTCCGCACGTTCGCGGAGGCGCTGTGGCGGCGCGAGGCGGTGCTCGACGACTTCCCCGCGCTGGCGGACCTCCACGAGACCTTCTCTGAGGGTGACTTCCGAGTGGGGCCGCTGCTGACGGCGATCGTCGCCACGGATGTCTACCGGGCGGGCGCGCTGGGAGATGGGGCGGACGACGACACCGTTGCGCGGGAGCGCACGACCCGCATCCTGGGTCCGGCGCAGATCGCGGGCTCCCTGGAGGCGCTGACCGGCTACCGGTGGGTGGAGGACGAAGCGCCGTCGCTGGACACCGACGATGGGGGACATCGCGTCCTCGCGGGGGGAGTCGATGGGGTCTCGGTGACCTGGCCGCAGCAGGAGCCGGGGCTGACCTGGTTGCTGGTGGCCCGTCGGGCTGCCTGGGGCGCGGCACAGCTCAGCGACCCCCCAGACGCGCAGCCTGGCGACGCGGCGTTCACCGCGGCGGTGGAGGCCCTGGTCTGGCAGACGACGGCTGAGCGGCCTGACGCCGGTTGGTCCAATGCGCTCGGTCAGCTCGCGCAGAAACTGGAGGAGGATGGCGACGCGGACCTGGCCTGGCGCGGCGTGGTGGCCGCCGTCCTTCAAGATCCTCGCTTTCTGAGCTACTGAACATGCTCCGACCCTCTCGACGCCAGTTCGCCGCGTGGTCGCTCGCTGCTGCGGCGGCGCCGCGTCGGGCGGCCGCTCAGAGCACCTCCGAGCGGCTGTTCCTGTTTGTGTTCTGTGACGGCGGGTGGGATCCGACCGTCGCGCTGGCGCCGCTGTTCGACGCGTCCGGCGTGGACATGGAGCCCGACGCAGCGCCGGGGGAGGCAGGGGGCATCGCGTTCGTGGACCACGAGCAGCGCCCCGCGGTCCGCTCGTTCTTCGAGCAGCACGGGCACCGAACGTGCGTCATCCACGGGCTGGAGATGCGGTCGATCGCGCACCGACGCTGCTCCCAGCTCCTCATGAGCGGGCAGGCCGCCGCCGCCGATGACTGGGGGACGCTGCTGGCGGCGGGCTCCAGCCAGGAGCTGCTGCTGCCCCACCTGGTGCTCTCGGGGCCCTCGTTCACGCGCGATCACACGCACCTGGTCGTCCGCGCGGGGAGCGATGAGCAGCTCGCCCGGCTGCTCGATGGGACGGTGCTGACCGCGCAGTCCATCTCGCCTCCAGGGGACGTCGTGGAGGCGGCGATCGACCGGTACCTGGACGATCGACTCTCGGTCTGGACGGCGTCTGCGGGG
Organism: uncultured Enterobacterales bacterium; assembly: GCA_964464515.1. Taxonomy (GTDB): domain Bacteria; phylum Myxococcota_A; class UBA796; order UBA796; family UBA2385; genus CAYXGP01. The sequence goes on along the minus strand of CAYXGP010000004.1, from coordinate 25,929 downwards.
CGGGGAGGAGAGGCCCGCGTGGCGTCTCTGCATGCCCGCGCGCATGACCAGCTCGTCCAGCTCAGGGAGCTCTCCGGAGAGCTGGAGCTTCGGCGGGGACTGGCCGCGATGCCCGAGCCGTGCGAGGGGCCCATCTGGTCTCAGATCGACGCCGCACTCACGGCGTTCTCGATGGGCATCTGCCGCTCAGCGATGGTCGCAGACACCGGCTGGTGCGCGCAGGGGTGGGACACCCACAGCGAGGCCGAGCGACAGGGGTGGAACTTCGAGCTGCTGTTCCAGACCCTCAGCGATCTGGTCGCGGCGCTCGATGAGCGGACGGACCCCGCGGGGGCGCCTCTGGCGGAGCGGGTCACGGTGGTCGTCTGTTCCGAAATGGGGCGGTTTCCGAGGCTGAACGACGGGGGGGGAAAGCACCACTGGACCTACACATCGGCGATGCTCGTCGGCGCGGGAGTGCGGGGCGGGCAGGTGATCGGCGGCTATGACGATGGGCTTCGGGGGCGGCCTGTCTCGCCGCAGAGCGGTGAGGTGACGGACGGCGGGACGGCGCTGGTGGGTGGCCACCTGGGGGCGACGATCCTGGCGCTGGGAGACGTCGATCCCGCTGGGCACACGACCGCGTCTCCCATCAGCGCTGCGCTGCTATGAGCGCCCACTTGTCACGCATCGTACTCTTCGGTCCGGTGGCGGGATTTCGGTGTTAGGATGGCGACATGTACCGGATCGTCCCCCATCTCAACTCTCGGCGCGGCTTCACACTGGTGGAGTTGATGATCGTGGTGGCGATCATCGGCATCCTCGCGAGCATCGCCACGCCCAACATGATGTCGATGCAGCACCGCACCAAGCGGGCGGAGGTGCCCATCAACGCCCACGCCATCGCGGTGGCGCAAGAGGCATACGAGGCAGCGAACGACGAGTACCTTGAGATCGCGGACTACTACCCGCGCACCACGGTCGACAAGTCCCTGGTCATATGGTCGACCGGCAGCCCCTTCAACCTCATCGGGTGGCAGCCTGACGGCATGGTCCGGGGAATGTACAAGTCCGAGCTGGTCGGTGACTATGGCTTCACCGTAACAGCCGAGTGCGATGTAGACGGCAACGCCAGCAATGCTGTGTATCTGGTGGAGTTCGACTCGCGGGAGATCCAGCCGCTGTCCGAGGGCTGGGTCACGCCTGACACCATCTACTGAGATTCAGCATCTAACTGAGCTTCAGCGCGACTGAGCTTCAGCGCGACTGAACTCCAGTACGACTGAGCTTCAGGACTACCCGAACTTGAGTCGTGGGGCTTGAGTCGTGGGGCTTGAGTCGTGGGGCTTGAGTTGTGGGGCTCCCCGGGCATTGGGTAGCAGAGCTTCCTGGCACGGGGCCCCCAATGTAATGATCCCCAGCGCACGGATTCCGAGTGAATGAACCGTGTATGCGGGGCGCTTGGGAGAATCTTCAGCCTGGCGAGACGTAGATCAGCTTCGGGCGCGCGGAGCCGAGCAGGCGTTTGGTAGAGTCTTCGACGAACACCGCCTTGTAGCCATTGCTCTCCGCCAGCTCAAGGAGCGCCTGGAGCCGTGCGCGGCGCGCGGCGGTGTCGAGCTTCTTCCAGTCTGCTGCGGACACCCGGAGCATCAGCTCGGTCGGCTTCTCCAACTGGAGCGCCTGCTGGACCGGGATGACGGCCTGGTAGGGCTTGGAGTCGACCTCGTTCGGCTGCGCGTGCATCCACACGAGGCCGCCGCCCGTGACTGAGAGCAGGAGGGCGAGCGCGAGTCCGGCGATGCGCAGGCGGGAGCTGCGCTTGACCGCTTCGCTGACTGCAGGAGGCGGGGCGGCGGGCGTGTCGTCTTCAAGCGCCATCAACCGATGAAGGCGGAGGCGGGCGGCCTCCAGCTCGGTGGCCTGTCCGTCGGCTGCTTCGAGCGCGGACTTCAGCGTGCGGGTCGCGGCCTCGCGTTGCCCGAGCTTCCGCTCAACCTGCTCCCGAATCACCCAGCCACCGAGTCGGGTCGGGTCCGCGCGGGTCGCTGCGCGTGCCGCCTTGAGAGCCCCCTCCAGATCCTCTTGATGGTGGAAGAGAAGAAGGGCCTGAAAGACCAGCAGCCCCGCGTCCTCGGGGTTCTGGCGGAGCAGCCAGTCGACGAGGGTGGACGCCTGCTCGTAGTCGCGCTCCCGGAGGAGCGTGCGGATACGCCGGCCGCGCTCGTCGCCAGCGCCGATCTCGAATCCGTCGGATTTCTGGGGCTGACGCTGCGCGCGAAGCTCGGCCAGGGCGTCGCGGTACCGTCCCTCCTGAGGTGCCTTGGCGATGGCGAGCTGGAGGAGCTGCGCTGCGGCTTCGAGGTTGCCCTCCGCCGTTCGCTCCTCGGCGCGGGTGAACAGGATCTCGGGGGAGAGCGCCGACAGATCCTCGGACTCGGCTGGCGGTGCGTCGTTGTCGGCGATGAGGCCGCGGACCTGGCTGAGCGCCTCCCGGAACGTCGGCTCATGTGGAGCCTTGAGGACGGCGACCTGAAGAAGCTTCTCGGCGCTCTCCAGCTTGCCGGCCTCGACCCGCTTCAACGCCCGCTTGTAGAGCGACTCGGGGGGAAGATCTGCGATGCCCATTCGGTGGCCCGGCCCGGAGGAAGCGCACGAGTGTTCAGCGACCGACGCCGACCGATGCGCGCCGGAACGCTATAGCCCGAGAAGGGCAACCCCGTCCCGAGGATGACGACATGCGCAGCGTGACCCTGCTCTGGCTGACCTTCGCGCTCATCGGTTGCCGCAACAGCGACAAGGCGATCTCCGTGGACACGGGGGTGTCGGATGCGACCGGGCCCTCCGATGCGGACGGCGATGGGTACAGCGAAGACGTCGACTGCAACGACGCGGACGCGACGGTCAACCCCGGCGCGCCCGAGGTCTGCGATGGCACCGATAACGACTGCGATGAAGAGGTGGACGAGGGGGTGATCGGGGAGTTCTACGCGGACGCCGATGTGGACGGGTACGGCGCAGCGGAAGACACCGTCGAGGCCTGCACCGCGCCCAGCGGGTACGTCACCACCAGCAACGACTGTGACGACGCGGACGCGGACAGCTTCCCCGGCGCCGCTGAGCGCTGTGACGCCGCTGACAACGACTGCGACGGTGAGATCGACGAAGACGTGGGTGAGGTCTGGTACGCTGACATCGACGGCGACGGCTACGGAGATCCGGAGACGACCACAGACGACTGCGATCCTCCGTCGGGCTGGGTCGATGACGACACCGACTGTGACGACACCAGCGCGGAGTCGGCCCCAGGGCTCGAGGAGGTCTGTGATGGGGCGGACAACGACTGCGACGGGAGCACGGACGAGGAGGTCCTCTCGGTTTGGTACACCGACGCGGACGACGACGGGTATGGCTCGCTGGACAAGACCGTCGAGGCCTGCACGCAGCCGAGCGGGGCGAGCGAGCAGGCGGGAGACTGCGATGACGGTGACTACGCGATCAGCCCGGCTGCGATGGAGATCTGTGACGAACGGGACAATGACTGTGATGGGGACATCGACGAGGGCGCGATCGATGCAGACATCTGGTACGTCGACGGTGACGGGGACGGATTCGGTGACGCCTCAACATCGACCGAGGCCTGCGCAGCTCCGAGCGGGTTCGTGGATGACGCGGCCGACTGTGACGACGCAGACGCCACGATCAACCCCGACGGCTCAGAGGTCTGCGATGGCACGGACAACGACTGTGACGGTGACGTCGATGATGACGACGCGAGCCTCGATGAGGGAACCGCGAGCACCTGGTACGCGGACGCCGACGGAGACGGCTACGGGGCGAGTGACTACACCCGCGCCGCCTGCGCCGAGCCTTCGGACTACAGCGCCGATCCAGACGACTGCGATGACGCTGCGGCCGCCGTCAATCCTGCCGCCATTGAAGTCTGTGACGAGGTCGACAATGACTGCGACGGTGACATCGATGAGGGCGTGACCACCACCTGGTATCTCGACTTCGATGGCGATGGGTACGGCAGCACGGCGTTCAGCGCGCAGGAGTGCTCCGCGCCCTCCGGGTACGGCGCGGACGCGACCGACTGTGACGACACCGACGCCGACATCAACCCCGCGGCCACCGAGGTCTGTGATGAGGTCGACAACGACTGCGATGGTGACGTCGATGACGACGACGCGGGCCTCGACGCGAGCACCGGCAGCACCTGGTACTCGGATATCGACGAAGACGGCTACGGCGATCCGAGCGCGTCGGCGGTCGCCTGTGAGGCGGTCTCTGGGGAGGTCGCGGACGCGACGGACTGCGACGACGCAGATCCCGAGATCCACCCTGACGCTGACGAGCACTGCAACGGCACCGACGCAGACTGCGATGGGGTGACGCCGGAGACCTGCGCGAGCTGCCTGGAGCTGCTGGAAGAAGATCCCGCGGCCGTCGATGGGCTGACTGTCATCGATCCGGACGGCGCGTCCGGGACGATCGCGCCGTTCGAGGTCTGGTGTGATCAGGGCGCCGACGGAGGCGGATGGACGCTCATCCAGCGGACCGTCTGGGACTGGTCGGACAGCGAGCAGCTCCTGACAGACTACGCGGACTGGTATGGGGCGACGGTGGGAGATCCCGACACGGGGATGGCGTATCGGCTGGCCGGAGAGCGGTGGTCTGATCTGAACGTGGAGCAGGACATCCTGCTCGTCCTGACCGCGCGCGACGGAGACGGGACCGGCGGCGACTGCGCGCCGCTGTACTACCAGGGCACCTACGCCTCGTTCACCATCGACAGCACCGGGACCTCCCTGACCGGATTGAGCGCGAGCGTCACGATGGTCAACAGCAGCGAGCTGTCCACCGTCGACCAGGGGTCGGACAGCTACTGCGTGACCGACTACAGCGCGGTGCCCTGGTTCTACGGATCGTGCTGCACCACCTGTCCGACGTTCTTCGGCTCGTACTGGACGGACGAGGCTCACCCGATGGTCAGCTACATCCAGGGCACAGCGGACCTGTACGGCTCGGTGGACGCGGACGTCTGCGCCTCGGGGGCGGCGGAGCCGACCGAGGGCAGCACCGGGTACTTCGGCATCAATGAGATGGCGTTCTACCTGCGATGAGCGGATTCCAGCGCTGGATCCGAATAAAAGTATTGACCTGTCAACACCTCATCTGTAGCATCCATTCATCGGGGCACGGCGACGAGAATCCGGTCTGAGAGCGGAATCATCTTGTTTCTGATGCTCCCACGAGGTGAAGAGTGGATCGCCGATTTGATGACTGGAGAGATGTGGCAGAGGGGTTGGCGGCTGAGCTGATGGCTGTGCGCGGAGAGTTGGAGAGCCTCCGACAGCGCGATGAGCTCGCCCGCGAATTGGAGGAGGCGCGTCGCGAGCTGGATTCACTCCGCGCGACGGCCAACCGCTCGTGGTGGCTTCGCTTGATGAACGCGAGCCCCGCCCTGTCTCACTCCTGAGTTGAAACGGACGCGCTCACCACGCGTCCCTGGAACTGCGCGAGCTGCTCGGCGAGGGGCGCTCGCAGGCATTCCGGGGCGCATGGATGGGCGCCTGGTGGGGGGCAGATCGCAGGAACTCTGTGTCGCGGTGGGGACCGCGCGCAGGGGAGGGTTCCTGCAGTCTGCCCCCCTGATCCGTGGCGTCTGATTCGGCGCCCGCCACAGCCGGTCCGATCGACCGGCCTGACTTGACCGTAGGGTCCATTGGGTATCGTGGGGTCCCATGGACTCGAGCGAGACCGTGGGCTCAAACAAGAGCGCGCAAGTCGATCAAGGCGTGTCGTCGCAGGAGGAGTCGGCAGACCACGTCGGTCCATCCAGGATCGCGTCGTGGCCGTTGCTGCTCGAGTCCAGGGCGTAGACGCCCGCGGCCTCGTCGAAGTGCCAGAGCGCGACGGTGTCGGCGTCGGGCTCTGTATAGACGTCTGGATTGAAGGTGGTGGTGTAGCGCGCCGCCGATGAGATGTGGACCTCGTCGATCCAGCCATCCCAGGGGGCGCTGGTGACACCGGAGGCGTCGTCACCGATGTACAACGTGGCCTCGGGAGCCGCGCTGTTCGGGCTGGTCGCTGCCCCCATCGCCATCAGCCCGCCGTCGACGAACAGTCGTCCGATGCTGCCGTCGTACACCGCCGCCACATGGACCCACTCGTCCAGCGGCATCGAGGTGGTCAGGACCACACCGTCGGTGGCGTAGGCGAGCTGCCCGCTCTCGACGCCCAGCCGGAAGATCACGTCGGACTGGCCGTGGCTGAGTATGTACTGCCAGGTGGTGCTGCCGGTGCCGCTCCATCGGACCCACGCCTCGGCGGTGTACTCCCCCGTGGGGTACAGGAAGTCCGCGGACGCCGTGGTGTACAGGTAATCGTCGACGCCGTCCATCTCGACCGCTGTGCAGTTGTTGGGGCTGGTGACGGTGGCGGTCGAGCGCCCCGCCGTGCCGTTCTCGTAGCCGTCGTTGGGGGTGGCCTCGCACTCCCAGCGCTCGCCCTCCAGGAGATCGGCGGCGGCGATGGTGTCGCCGGAGATATCGGTGGTGCTGGTCGAGCCGAACCAGTTGGCGCCGTCGCGGATCCACGAGAACGAGTAGGAGATCGGGTCGCTGTCGTCGTCATCGCTGTCGGTGAGGATGTCACAGAACAGATCGTCCTGGCCGGCGGTGGGCATGGCCGGCTGGAGCTCGACCGTGGGCGCGGTGGGAGGGGTGTTCACCACCGTCACCGCGGTGGCGCTGGCTGAGTCTCCGTCGTCGTAGCCATCAAACGGCGTCACGGTCAGCCCGATCTCGTCGCCCCGCTCGAACCAGATCGCCCCATCCAGGCTGCTCGACGACTCCGACAACGCCCCGCCGTCGAGAGTCCACTCGTAGGTGAACGTCAGCTCGTCGCCGTCCATGTCGGTCCCGGTGACGAGCGCGCTGATCACATCCTCGGTGCCCGGCTGGGACGGACTGAGCGAGACGCCGATGAGCTCGGGCGGCGTGTTGGAGATCACGAGCGAGGCGGAGCGCGCCGTGCCGGCGCTGTAGCCGTCGTAGGGGGTGACCGTGCAGGTCACGGTGTCGCCGTGGACAAACCCCGCCGCGAGGGTCGTGGACGCGCCGAAGTCGACGCCGTTCACGGTCCACTCGACCGTCGACTGGTCCGCGTGTCCGTCGGGATCGGAGAAGCCCGACCACTCACAGAGCAGCGAGTCGAACGCCGTCGCGGGATCGGGAGAGATGGTCACGTCGGTGATCGACGGCGCGGAGTTGGTGATGGTGAGGCTGTCCGACACCGCCTCGCCGCGCTCCGAGCCGTCGTATGGGGTGACGGCGCACACCACCTCCTCACCGGCCTGGGCGGCGCCCGCGAGCGTGCTGCTCGAGCCGGCGATGGCCCCATCCACCGTCCAGAGGATCTCCGACTGATCGGTGTCCCCATCCGCGTCTGTGTAGCCGAAGTATTCGCAGCTGAGGACGTCGCTCGCGGTGGCCGGGTTCGGGTCGATGATCGTGAGGCCCACCGAGGGGGGGCTGTTGGAGATGGTCAGCTCGGCGGTGACCGATGTGCCGTCTTCGGTGCCGTCGAACGCAGTGACCGTACAGGTGACCGACGCGCCGGCGATCAGGCCGGCGTCGAGCGTTGTGTCGGTGCCTGCGGACGTGCCGTCCACCGCCCACTCGACGGTGGACTGGTCCGCGTCGCCGTCGGGATCGGACCAGCCGCCCCAGGAGCAGGTGAGCGGCTCATCGATAAAGGCCGGGTTCGGGGAGATCTCGGCGGAGGTCACCACGGGGGTCGCGTTGCTGATGGTCAGCTCGGTGGTTCCTGCGGCGCCTTCCCTGGCGCCATCACTCGGGGTCACCGAGACGCTCCAGGTCTCCCCCTTCGCGGTGGCGCTGGCCGGCAGGGTGTCGTCGGTGCTCGCTGCGGAGACCTTGCCCTCGCTGGCCCAGCTCCAGGTGTAGCTGATCTGTTCCCCCTCGGGATCGACGCTCGCGCTGGTGATCGTGGCGACCAGATCGTTCTCGGTGGTGGCCGGGTCTGGTGTGAGCGTGATGGTAGGCGCCGACGGCAGGCCGTCGATGTAGAAGACGGTCTCGTCGCTGTCAGCCAGCCCTGCCGGGTCGGTGACGATCGCGGTGACGGTGTGGCGACCCAGAGAGAGGTCGTCGACGTCCAGCTCCACCAGCCCGTGGGTGTCACCGACCTGCGATCCCAACTCGCCGTCGAGATCGGATGAGAAGGTGACCGAGAGCTGATCGGGGGTATCCTCAGAGTCTCCCACCTTCGCGCTGAAGGTCACGGTGCCCTCGGGCACCTCCTCGTCGCGCTCGGGGGCGACCAGCGACACCTCCGGCGGCGTGCCCGCCACGAAGGTGATCTGGTGCTCGCAGGTCGCGCCCTGGTCGTCGGTGGCGGTGAGCGTCACCGCGTGCTGCCCGGTCGACAGCCCGACCCACAGCAGGTCTGCGCGGCCATCGGCGGTGGGGATGACCTCTCCCAGCGCGCCGTCGAGGCTGCTCTCCCAGGCGGCGACGAGGAGCTCCGGCGAAACCTCTGCGTCGGAGACCAGGCCGCTCAGCGCCACCGCCTCGCCAGGGGACGCCCAGCTCCCGTCGGAGGGCGCCTCGATGAGGCACGAGGGGCGGAATTGGACGCTGCGCCGGATGAGGTCGAGGACGTCGCGGGCGTCGTCATCGTCTCTGTGGTGGTCTCGGGGAGGTCTGTGTCCTTGTCGGTGCAGCCCGCGTGCAGGAAGAGCGCGGGGAGGCCGAGCAGGAGAGGTATCACATGAGCGCGCATCGGAAGTGATCCGGGCTGGGGGCAGCGCCCATCCTATCAGGGCCTGTCAGGGGACGGCACAAGTTGACGGCAGGACAAGGGCGCGCCACGTAGACTGGAGATGGAGGAGGAGTTCCATGCACCATTCAGGATTCACACCGCTGATTCTATCAGCCGGCCTGGCCCTCTCCGGCTGCAGCCGGGGGATGGGTGAGCTCGGCGGATTCGATATCGGAGAGCCCCAGAGCGTTGTCTTCGGTTTCAACGATCTGAGGCAGATCATGGTCGTGTTTACAGACATCCCGCAGGTCTGTTCCCTGCTGTACGATTCCGAGCCGCCGCCCTACCAGTCGTACTGGGTGATCTCCACCTGGACCCTGGGAGCGTGGCGTGAGGACGAGGGGATGTCCACCTATGGCTACGCGGCCGTGTCGGACTACGGACAGGTGTTCGAGTTCACCGACGCGCGCGGCAGCCTGGAGATCTTCGAGCTCGACGACGAAGACCTGAGCGGTCGAATGGAGCTGGACGTCGAGGGGGAGATGATCGAGACCCGCTTCGAAGCGGAGTGGTGTGACGCGTACCTGTTCCAGGGAATGGAGGAGTGATGGGACGTTGGATGATCGCGCTGGGCCTGATGACCGGGTGTGTGGTGGAAGATGGGGATGACTACGACATCTGCGACGACGAGGAGTCGGTCCAACCGGCCATCTCCACGTCGATCGTTCCCGACTTCGAGATGACCGCGCCCTTGCCCGTGGACCCGAATTCCCCGTGGGAAGACTCCGACTACAAGCGGCTGATCCAGGTCTGGGATTGTCTGGATGTGTCGTGGTGGTCGGATACCTCACCGAAGAAGGTGATTCAGGTCTTCATGGACGAGACCGACTGCTCCTACTACGAGTCGGTCTACATCGAGACCTGGGACTGCTTCAGCCATGAGGGCGCGGACGCCCCCTTCCGGGACTGGGACGAGGACGGAATCTCGCAGAGCGAGGGCGACTGCGATGACGAAGACCCCACCACCGGAGGGGATCTCGATAACGACGGGACGAGCGACTGCGTCGACGACGACGGCGACGGGCTGAGCGAGGAGGAGGGCGACGTCGATGACCGCAACCCGATGGTCACGACCGAGGACGACACCACCACAACCGGGGGAGACACCGGAGGGCCGTTCGGTCAATGAGCTGGCTGCCGGGCGTCCATCGCTCGCCGCACCTCCAGCGCAACCCCTGGCTCCATGAGATCTCCAACGCCGCGACCGATCCCGCGGGACAGGTCGCGGCGGAGCTGGCTCGAATCGCGCCCTGGAGCGGTCGCCTGGTCGTCGATCTGGGGGCCGGCTCGGGGTTTCACCTGGAGGCGCTGCAGGCCACCGCTCGCCACGTCTTCGCGGTCGAGCCGGACGACGCGACCCGTCAGATCCTCATGGCCCGGATCTGGAAGCGGGGTCTGGAGCGCGTCAGCGCGGTCACCGGATCAGCCGAGCGACTGCTGCTGCCCGACGCCAGCGTCGATCGGGTGTTCGCGCGGCTGGCGTACTTCTGGGGGCCGGGGTGCGAGCGGGGCATCGCGGAGGTCTCGCGGGTGCTGGTTCCCGGCGGGATCTTCGTGGTGATCGACCGCGATCTGGTGTGGGGAGACGTGGCCCGCTGGGCGGCGAGAGAGGAGGACGCCCGTGATCCGGCGACGGTGGAGGCGTTCTGGCGCGCACAGGGGTTCCGCAGCGTATCGGCGCACACACGCTGGGTGTTCAATCGTCGAGACGAAGCTGAGGCGGTGTTCCGAGCCGAATTCTCGCCGGAGAACGCAGCGAGAATCATCGCCGAGGAGCCCGGGCTGGACTTCTCGATGGGGTTCCGTCTCTACACGTTTCGCACGCTGCGGGACCGCCAACCCACGGGGAACGTCGGGCGCGGCTGAAAGCGCCCGGTCGATCCTGAGACGGGGAACGCCACGCCACACTCGGCGGATTCTGGCGCGACCTGTGCAGAGACGAAGCGCGTGACGTACCCGATGCGGCGGTCGGGGCTTCGATTACCGCCCGAGCGGTGGGGAGTGCGGAACGCATGCAGAGACATCTGACCGGCCGACATGACGTTGCAGACCGCGCGGGAGACTCCCAGCGTGGCGACAGCCGATGCAGAGAGCGTCAGATCGTCCTTGTCGCGGGGGCCTCCCTCGAGGTGGCGGCGGTGCAGCTCAGGGATGAACCACAGCCCGCCGTTGTCTCTGGTGCTCGGGGTCAGGCCCAGCCAGGCGTTGATCATGCCGGCGCTGTCCGGCCACGGGGTGGCAGTGTCGAGGTGCCAGCCGATCTCCTCGCGGGTGCCAGGCTCTTTGATGAACACGTCGGCGTTGCGGATGAGCAGGTCCGGTCCCAGGACCGATCGCACCGCGGCCAGCACGCGGGGGTGCGTCGAAAGCGCGTGAAACAGGCGCCACAGCGGGTGGGCCGGATCTTCCCACGGGCGGTGACGGGGATCGCGCCAGGCCACCGGATCTGCAGCTCTCTCGGCGTCTTCGAGGCGCTCGAAGTGGCGGCGAAGGCGCAGGACCTGCGCGGGGGCCAGCACGGGGATCCCGCTCACGAATCCCTGCGCGTCGTAGCGCTGACGTAGCGCGCTCATGGGGCGGTCTCCAGCGCGTTCAGCTCGTCGATGACCTCGAGCGCATCTCCGATGTCGTAGAAATCCAGGCCGACGATGTTCGGGCGCTTTCCGGTCTCGCTCCAGCAGGTGCTCAGGCGATCGCGGACGACCGCAGCGGCGTTGGCTTCTTCTGCCAATGCAGGCAACGCCACGGGATCCGTGAGGAAATGTGAGACGCCGTACAGCGGCGCTTCGGGATCTCCGCGCTCGATGTCGCAGCGGAACTCGTCTACCGACTCGAAGTGCCAGTGGGTCGCGCCAGTGTGGACCCACATGTCGTGGTGCCAGTCCGGGGAGCCCCCGGAGCTGCTGAACACCACCACCTGCTCGCCTGCGTCGATCAGCGCGCCGAGGGTGGCCCAGGGCGCGTCCGCAGCGTGGGTGTGCACACGGGCGATGAGCCCGCTCTCAGCGAACGCAGTCTCCATGTCGGCGTCGGTGATGTAGGACTCGAAGTCCATCACCACCACCTCGCGCGGGTTGTCGGCCAGGAACGCCTCGATCTCTGCCAGCCCCTCCGTCAGCGGCTTGTTGCCGAGATCGCAGTAGCCGTGACACAGCAGGATCTCGCCGTCGTCGCCGACGTGGGTGTCGAAGCTGATCCCTCGCACTCCATCGGCGAGCTGCGTGGGCACTGCGACGTTCTGGTTGGGGAACCACCAGTCTTCCTCGACCGAGCTCATCGCGTTGTGGGTCATCGCGAAGGTGACCTGATCGAGCCTGCGGTCGCAGAGCTGCGGGCTCCCGTTGCAGCGCGGCGCGTCGGTGGTCGTGGACCCTGGACCGGTCTCGCCGACGGTGGTGCTTGTGGTCGTGGATGTAGGCTGCACCCCCGTGTCGGGTGCGCCTGTGTTGGGCACAGGAGTGCAGGCCCACAGCAACAGCAGCGCCCCGACAGCGTACCCCATCAGAGAACCCCACTCAACGGGCCCACTCTGAACGGGCCCCACTCTGAACGGGCCCCATTCAACGGGCCCCACTCTGAACGGGCCCCATTCAACGGGCCCCACTCTGAACGGGCCCCATTCAACGGGCCCCATTCAACGGGCCCCATTCAACGGGCCCCATTCAACGGGCAGAGTCCCGTCCGCCCTCGATAGCGAGCAGCAGCACGGTCAACGCCACGCCGAGCCGGGGGTCGAACGCGCCGCCACCTGCGCTGAAGTCGACGTCGTAGGTGAGCCCGAACAGGTTGAAACGCTGGTTGATCGAGCCGACATCGCTGCCGCCCCAGGTCACGCTGTATTTCTGCGGGATGATGGGGATGAAGCGGCGCAGCAGGAGCATGGGAACGCTGGCGTTCTCCACGACCTTGCCGGCCTCGCCGCCGCCGCTGTCGAGGATGCTCCATTCGTCGCGGAACATCGACTTCAGACCGTGGCGCTTGGCGCCGCCGATGGTCTCGCCGCTGGAGGCGTCGACGATGTCGTAGGCGCCGGAGCGGTCGGAGATGGTGCGGGCCTTGATGGTCAGCCGGGTGTCGGTCTGGGCCTCGTCGCGGAAGATGTTGATCTCCTCCTTGAGCTTGAAGGCCTTCTGCTTGATGTAGAACTGCAGCGTGCCGGCCGGATCGAAGATGCGGAAGGTGTTTCCCATGAAGGAGAACAGAGCCTTCTTGGCGACGTACTGGCTGCCGTATTCGGCGAGGGCGGTGGTCATCGAGGCGATCCTGGCCTGAGGAGACGAAGCCCCCTATCTCGATATGGTCTCGATCGATCCCTCGAAACCGGCGGCCCTCCCACAGGCCCAGCCCCGCCGCCGCCAGGGCGCTCGCTGCCCGGGCGTGCAGCGGAGGTCCGGCGGCATACAGTGCCGGGGAGTGGCGATGAAGCACTTGGGCCGGTTCGCGGCACTGCATAGAGGGGTGCCATGAACGGAATCCTCGTCAGCCAGACTCTCCGTGAGCTGATCTCAAGCAACGCGATCGCGGCGCTGCGTCCCATCCAGCCGGGGCAGATCCAGCCCTCCAGCCTCGACCTACGCCTCGGCGCGCGCCTGTGGCAGCTCCAGTGCAGCTTCCTCCCGGGCGGGCAGGGCATCGAGCGCAAGCTGGGGCGACTGGCGACGGCCAGCTACCGCCTCGACCACGACGAGCCGCTGGTGCTCCATCGCGGCGGTGTCTACCTCGCTGAGATCGAGGAGGTGCTCGAGCTGCCCGAAGGGACGTGGGGCCGGGCCAACCCCAAGAGCAGCACCGGCCGGCTGGACGTCTTCGTGCGGCTGCTGCCCGAGCAGGGCTACGCCTTCGACACCATCCCCGCCGGCTACCATGGGCGGCTGTTCCTGGAGATCACCCCGCAGTCCTTCCACGTGGCGGTGCGGCGGGGAGACCGTCTGGGGCAGCTCCGGCTGGCGCGGGGCGCGCCGCAGCTGGACGGCGCTGAGCTGACCCGCTGGCAGGCCGAGGACCCCCTGTGTACGTGGTCCGACGACTCCCCCGCGCCGGTGGCGGACCGCCCAGCAGGGGTGCTGCTGTCGGTCGATCTGGAGAGCCGCGACGGCGGCCCTGTTGGCTACCAGGCGCGACGCCACCAGCCGCCGATCGATCTGGCCCGCCGGCAGCTCCCGCGCGATCGGTACTGGACGCCGGTGCGCCCGCCGGGGGGCGAGGGGCATGTGCTGGAACCCGAGCAGTTCTACATCTTCGCCACGCGCGAGCGTCTGTGCATCCCGCCGGAGCTGTGCGGGGAGCTGGTGGCCTTCGACGCCACGAAGGGCGAGCTGCGCACCCACTACGCCGGCTTCATCGACTCCGGCTTCGGCTGGAGCGCGGACGGCGCGGGCCCTGGCGCGCAGCTGGTGTTGGAGATCCGCACCCACGACGTGCCGTTCTTACTGGAGCACGGACAGCCGCTGTTCCGGCTGGAGATGATGCGCAACGAGGCGCGCCCCGACGTGCTGTATGGCCCGATCGGCAGCAGCTACCAGATGCAGGGACTCAAGCTCGCCAAGCAATTCGCCTGAGAGGCAGTGCCTGCGTTACGAGGCTCCATCGACATGGAGGCCCCATGACCCGCTTGCTTTCGCTGCTCACTGCCACGGCGCTGCTGCCGTTGTCTGCCGTCGCCGCGCCGAACATCCCCAAGGCTGAGTACAAGCTGGAGATGACCGACTTCAACCCCGCGGTGCGGGACTTCATTTTCCCCTCGGGGCTGCGGGTCATCTTCCAGGAGGAACACAGCCAGCCGGTGGTCTCGATCTTCGCCCTCATCGACGCGGGCTCCGAGATGGATCAGCCCGATCACGACGGCATCGCCCACGCGCTGGAGCACCTGGCGTTCCGCGCCCAGCACGGTGATCTCCCCAAGAACTGGGACTTCATCCACCAGCTCGGCGCCAGCATCAACGCCTACACCAACGTCGATGAGACCTTCTACGCCACCATCGCGCCCGTAGATTCACTCATCCCCTTGCTGCAGATCGAGGCCATGCGCCTGGTAGACGGCGGCGCCAACGTCACCGATGCCGACGTCAACGCCGAGAAGTCCATCGTCAGCAATGAGCTGCGGCAGAGCTATGAGCAGGGCCCCGTCGGCGATGCCTGGGACGAGCTCTCGCGGCAGGCGTTCACCCCGGAGTGGACCTACTACACCAGCACCATCGGCAGCCACGACACGATCAAGAACATCGACCTCGCAGACGTCCAGGAACTCTTCGACAACTACTACACCCCCGAGAACACCACCATGGTGGTGGTGGGCGACTTCAAGCTCGAGGACACCCGCGACATCATCGATAAGGTCTTCGGCACTCTACCTCAGCTCCTGGCCGACCCTGACAACCCCGACGCCCCGCTGGAGGCGGTCGATCCCAAGCCCCGCAACGTCTGCGCCGAGAACCGCGAGCCCCCCGCTCCCAACCCCGACCCCACTCCGCCGCACGTCAAGGGAATGGTCGACGAGGAGACGGTGGTAGTCGGCTGGAGTCTGCCGCCGGGCTACTGCGGCGACGATCTGCTCTACCGCTTCATGGCCAACCAGCTCACCACCTACATCTACCGCACGCTGGTCCCCGACTGGGATTGGAGCGATCCGGAAGCCGAGATCCCAGGGGTCGGCTGCTTCCCGAGCATGGGCCACAACGCGTCGATGATGTACTGCTTCATCGAGCCTTCGGGCAGCGGTGGCTACCGGGGCGACGATCTGATCGACAAGGCGGCGGACGCGCTCTTCCTGCAGTGGGCTCAGGTGAACTACGAGCACGACCCGGACCTCTACGGCCTGAAGAAGAAGGCCTATGAAGAGGCCAAGATGTCGGTCATGGCCTCCATCCTGCAGGGAGTCGACGAGACCGTCAGCCCGGGTGTGTTCGGCGGCCGCGGAATGAACATCGCCCTGCACGCCCACTACATGGGCTCCCCCAACTACTTCTCTGAGAGCTTCAACACGATCAACGCGATCGATCCCAACCGGTTGAAAGAGCTCTCGTCGAAGTACATCACCCGCGAGCGGATGGTCTCTGCGGTGATCGAGACCATGGATCGCGAAGAGCGCCTGCTCCGAGAGGCCCGCGCGGGGCTGGGCGAGGGCAAGGAGGAGGGCTGGTCCGGGGCCGCCGACAAAGAATACGACTTCGCCTTCGACACCGCCACGCTCACCCCAGAGGTCATCCGCCGGGTGACCGTCACACCAAGCATCGAGAACATCCACCGCTTCACCTTGGAAAACGGTCTCAGAGTGGCGGTGATGCCCTACGGCGATGCTCCCATCGTCAACGTGGGGCTCAAGATCGGCGGGAGCGATCTCACCGCCCCGATCTGGGGCCTGGACTCTTTTGCGGAGAGTCTCCATCGCCGAGGTACCAACCTCGACGAGCGGGTCATGGCTGTGGCTGGTGATTACTGGGAAGAGTCGGGCACGACCAGCAGCGTAATGCGGGTGGTCGGCGCGAACGGTAGTCTCGACGCCTTGCTCCACACGCTCCGCTACAACACGACCGACATCGACTGGCGGATGGCAAACAAGTCCCCCATGATCAAGTCCTGGCGGTCCAGGTATCGCAAGAACAGCGACGACGAGCCCGATGTCTGGGCTACACGAATCACCTATGAGCGGCAGTTCCCGGATCATCCACTCGGCTACTGGGAGAACCCTGCGTACTGGGAGGCGGTCGACAAGTGGGACCTCACCATGGTCAAGGACTGGATCCATCGCAAGTACCAACCCGCCAATGCTCAGCTCGTCATCGTCGGCAACGTCGACTCCCAAGCCGCTGAAGCCTCGGTCCGCAAGTACTTCGGGGGCTGGGAGGCTGAAGCCGGCGTCGAGACCGGTCCTGTGTCCTCCATGCCCCGGCCCGAACTCCAGCCCGAGCGGCAGGTGCTGATCTTCGACGTGCCTGAGTCGACCCAGACCCGCGTCTCCCTGGGCTGCCACCTCAACTGGAAGGACGACAGTCAAGACGCCGCTGCCCATGTGCTCGCCGATGTGCTCGATGAGCAGGCCTGGCGGAAGCTCCGCGAGGAGGCCGGCAAGACGTACGGCGCTGGAGCCTATGCCCGCGACTGGGCCGGCGGCGCCAACACGCTGGGCATGTACACCCTGGTACAGAACGACGCCGTCGGGCTGGCCGTGAACACCTTCTTCAGCCTCCTTGAGACGATGGCGAGTGGAGAGATCGACGAGAAGTCGGTGATCACCCAGAAGTGGTCGCGGGGCCGCCGCTATGTCCTCGGCCACCAGTCCAGCGACGCCATGGTGGGGCGGCTCTTCAACCAGAACATCGACGAATTGGAGGATATGGACGCCTACGCGGATAGCCTCTCCGAGGTCGAGGGATCGCAGTTCGGCCCCCTGCTTGAGACCTGCTCCGGGCATGAGGTCGTCACCATCGCTGGCCCGCGCGAGTACGCTGAAGCGCAGCTCACTGAGCTCGGCATCTCGTATGAGGTCTTCGATTGGGAGACGCTCTACCTCGGGACCCTCACCCAGAAGGAGCTGAAGAAGCGCGCGAAGGCCCTGAAGAAGAAGGAGAAGGCCGAGGCAAAGGAAGCTGCGAAGGCTGGATAGTGCCTGATGATCTGCTTCGCCAGGGGAGCAGTCGAGGAGGCCCGATGACCCTCCCGTTCTCGCTGCTCACCACCGCGTTGTTGCCCGCGAGCGCGATAGGCGCGCCGGAGATCCCCGAAGCTGACGCTACGCTCAAGCTCGACGAGTACAACATCGCGATGTGGGACTACCCGTTCCCATCCGGGCTGCGGATCCTCTTCCAGGAGGAGCACAGCATGCCGGTCGTCTCGGTCAGCTCTGTGATCAACCATGGCTCCGGCTCCGACTACGACGGCATGGAGGGCATGGCCCACGTCGGCGAGCACCTGGCGTTTCGCACTCAGCACGACGATCTGCCAGAGACCATGGATCGGATCAAGCAGCTTGGTGGAGGCTTCAACGCTTTCACCGACGACGACGTCACCGCATACACGACGGTCGCTCCCGTCGACGCGCTGGTGCCGCTGCTGACGCTGGAGGCCGCTCGCATCTCCGACGGCTTGGCGGGCGTCACGGAGGAGCACCTCGATCTCGAGCGTGAGATCTGCCGTATCGAGCTGCGCTACGCGAATGTCATCGGCGACGCCTGGGCCGGACTCCACGGGCTGCTGTTCCCCGACGGCCACGAATACCAGAAGGCGGGCATCGGGACGCACGAGACGCTTGATGCCATCACGATCGAGGCGCTGCATAGGTTCTTCGAGGAGTACTACACCCCGCAGTACACCACGATGGTCGTCGCTGGCGACTTCAGCCTGGATGACACCCCCGCCTTCATCCAGCAGGCGTTCACCGGCCGGGAGCATCTGCTGACAGACCCAAAGAACCCCGACGCGGAGCTGATCCTGGTGGAGCATGCGCCCCGCGTGGAGCGCCGAGAGCTCGTCGAGCCGCCCGATCCGGTCGGGCAGGGCCCGGTGACCGTGCAGGGAAACGTGGACAAGAAGACCGTCGTAGTCGGATGGACGCTGCCTGCTGGCTACCAGGACGACGACTACAACTACAGAGTGGCGGCGGACCTGCTGACCAGCTCCATCTACCAGACGATGAACCTGGGCTGGGGCCCCGCCGAGGAGCAGTCCGCCGTAGGTTGCTTTTCACAGCCGCAGGAGCAGGCCACTGTCATCACATGCTTCGCGGAGCCGCCCGAGGGGTGGACCCCGGAGAAGACCATCAGGGTGATCGGCGACTCCTTGTTCTCGGCCTGGGATCCCGACTTGATGAACTACAAAGCCACGCGTCGGCGGATCACCCACTCCATCAGCCAGGGCATCGGCGCGGCGCGGGGCGATGTGCTCCGCTCGGTCGATCCCATCGCCTTGGCGGGAGACACACGCGACGCCGCGAAGTTGTTGTTCACGCACTTCACGGGCAATCCTCGGTACTACAGCGCCCAGTGGGGGCTGCTCAACAACGTCGCCTTGCCCAGGGCGCAGGAGTACATCCGCGACTACATGACGCGGGATCGCATGGCGGCGGTGATCGTCGAGCCGCTCGACGAGGAGGAGAGGGCTCGTCGGGCCGCCGCCGGGGTGGGTGGCGAGGCGACGGCGTACCACGGCGCCCAGGCCGACGATCAGTACAACCTGACGTTTGACCTGGAGTCACTGACCCCCGAGGTCATCCGCGAGCAGATGATCGTGCCCGACCAGAAGACGATCCACGAGTTCACGCTCGACAATGGGCTGCGTGTGGCGGTGGTGCCCTACGGCAGCGCGCCTCTGGTGCAGGTCGGTATGCTGCTCGGTGGTGACAGCAGTCTGTCCGATCCGCCCTACCTCAACAGCTTCGCTGAGAGCCTGACCAGCCGCGGCGACTGGCAGCCCGCCGACGATCTCGCTCAGGTGGCTGGCTCGTACGGTGAGACTACTGCTGGCGACTGGAAGCTGCTACGCGCCGATGGCGTCTCCGGCAACCTCGACTTCATCCTCCGCAGGGTGCGTAAGGAGGTGGACACATTCGGCTGGATGATGGCCGAGAAGAAGCGCCTTCTCAAGGACTGGCGGGGTACCATGAAGGCCGCCGCCTCCCAGCCGGAGCACTGGGCCTGGCTCCTGTCCGCCCAGCGGCTGGCTGGGGCCGAGCATCCCGCGGCGTTCTGGATCAACAGCGACGTCATGGAGGCCGCCGAGGGTTGGGACCAGTCCATGGTAAGAGACTGGATGTACAGCAAGTACCGTCCGGACAACGCCATGCTGGTGGTGGTCGGGAGGCTCGATCCGAGGGACGCCGAGCAGGCCGTCCGCACCATGTTCGGGGGCTGGGCGCCGCGCAATAGCACCGACACACTCCCCAGACGCAGGACCCCGCCGCTGGGGTCGCCGCCAGAGCGCTCGGTGTATGTCTTCGACAAGGAGGGCGCGACCCAGAGCCAGGTGGCCTTCGGCTGTCAGCTCACGCCCAGGGCGGGCGCGGATATCGCGCAGATCCAGGTGCTGGGCGACGTAATCAGCGAACTCTCCTGGCGAGCGCTGCGCGAGCGGGCCAGCGTGACCTACGGCGCCTACGCCCACGCCACCGCGTCGGCCGATGGCGGCCCGGCGCTGCTGTATGGCGCTGGCCTGGTACAGAACAACGCGATCGGTTTCGCCGTGGAGGTGTTCCTCAAGCTCGTCGCGGACACCGCCGAGGGGGAGATCGACGAGCGCATGGTGATCAACGCCAGGTCGTCGCGGGCCCGCGAGTATGCGCTGGGACACCAGTCGTCTGCGCAGATGATGAGCCGCCTGGCTGGCGTCTGGGCCTCTGGAGAGGGCTTCGACTGGTTCGACACCTACCGCGAGGCCCTCTCAGAGGTGACGGCCGCGGATCTGCCGAAGATGATGGAGCCCTGCGCGGGCCACGAGGTGGTCACTGTGATCGGATCCAGGCAGCACGCCGAGGCGCAGCTTACGGAGGCTGGCATCCAGTACGAGGTCATCGACTGGAAAGCTCTGTACGAGGCGCAGCTCACCGCCAGGGAATCAAGAAAGAGCCAGGGTGGAGGCTGAACATGAGAAGGTGGACGCCAAGAAAACGAGCGTCGAGGAGTAACATGATGTCGCTGCTCATCGCCATCCTCTCCACCCAGGGGGGCCTCCCGGCCTGGGGAGCCGAGTCGGTCGCCGATCCGCTGCGGGAGCGCTGTGAGGCGGGCGAAGCGGACGGCTGTCACGCGCTCGGCCGCCACCTCCTGTACACCAGGAGCGCCGAGATGGATCTGTCCGGCGGAGTCGCTGCGCTCGAGAAGGGGTGCGAGCTTGGGGCCCAGGACTCCTGCGTCGATCGGGGTTGGGTCTACACCAGCGGCCTGATGGGCAGCATCGAGCTCGACAAGGGGGTCGCGCTGTGGACGACCGCATGTGATGCAGGGGCGCCGACGGGCTGCCTCGCCCTCGGTCGGGCCATCGGCGGCGGCTGGGGTGATCTCGCGCGGGACGACGCGCGGGGGATGACCCTGGTCACCACCGCCTGTGAAGGTGGGTTGATCGCGGGCTGCGCTCACCTCGGCAGCCTCTATCAGCGCGGGCTGGGCGCCGAAGCAGACATCCCCAAGGCCTTCGAGCTGTACAAGAAGGCGTGTGATGGTGAGTACGGCGATGCCTGCGCCAGCCTGTCGCTCATGCACGAGACTGGTCTGGGAACCGCCCCGGACGCCGAGGAGGCTGCGCGGCTGATCACGCGCTCGGTGGAGCTGGGATCCAACCAGGGACTCGCCCTCCAGATCGCCCATCGCGTCGAACAGCAGGCGGAGCTGCCGGCTGACATCGCCAAGGCGCTCAAGCGCGGCTGCGATGGCGGAAGTGGCAGCGCGACCTCCTGCGGGACGCTCGGGTGGCTGTACATTCACGGCGTGCAGACTCGCAAGGACCCCACATACGGAAAGGCGCTCGTGCAGCGGGCCTGCTCCTCCCTGCCAGGGAGCAAGGGCTACTGGCATAGCGGAGAGATGAACTCCGCGCTGGCCTGCCGGTGGATGGGCGAGCTGTACGAGACCGGGACGGCCGTCGGAAAGAAGAATCGTCGAGAGGCGAAGCGCTACTACAAGCAGGCATGCGAGCTGGGTGACCCAGTGGCCTGTCAACACATCTGAGATCCAAATCATTTGAGAGAACGGGAGGGGTGGATGAAGACCATCCTCTGCATCGGCGCCGGCTATGTCGGCGGGCCGACCATGGCGATGATCGCCAAGCACTGTCGTCAGCATCGCGTGCTGGTCGTAGACATCAACCAGGAGCGCGTGGACGCCTGGAACTCCGGCGATCCCCCGATCTACGAACCGGGCCTCAAGGAGCTGGTGGGAGAGTCCCTGCATCGCAACCTGTTCTTCTCGGGAGACGTCGACGCGGGGATACGTGAGGCGGACATCATCTTCGTGAGCGTGAACACGCCCACCAAGACCTTCGGCGAGGGGGCGGGTGAGGCTGCAGATCTGCAATATTGGGAGAAGACCGCTCGTCAGATTCTACGAAACTCGGACTCCGACAAGATCGTGGTGGAGAAGAGCACGCTGCCGGTCCGCACCGCCGAGGCGATGAGCCGCATCCTGCATGCGTCCACCAAGGACGTACACTTCGAGGTGCTGTCCAATCCGGAGTTCCTGGCCGAGGGGACGGCCATCGCCGATCTGGAGAACCCCGATCGCGTGCTGATCGGTGGGCTCGAGACCGAGCGCGGCCAGGCCGCCGTGCAGGAGCTGGTCGAGATCTACGCCCACTGGGTCCCGCGGGATCGCATCCTCACCACCAACGTGTGGTCCAGCGAGCTGTCCAAGCTGGCGGCGAACGCACTGCTCGCTCAGCGCATCAGCTCCATCAACAGCCTGTCAGCGCTGTGTGAGGCCACCGAGGCCTCCGTGACCGAGGTGGCGCGGGCCGTCGGCACCGACTCACGCATCGGTCCGCGGTTCCTGAACGCCAGCGTCGGCTTTGGGGGGTCATGCTTCAAGAAGGACATCCTCAACCTGGCGTACCTGTGCGAGACGAACGGGCTGCCCGAGGTCTCGGCGTATTGGCGGCAGGTGA
Organism: uncultured Enterobacterales bacterium; assembly: GCA_964464515.1. Classification (GTDB taxonomy): domain Bacteria; phylum Myxococcota_A; class UBA796; order UBA796; family UBA2385; genus CAYXGP01. The sequence goes on along the minus strand of CAYXGP010000004.1, from coordinate 3,516 downwards.
TCACCATGAACGAGTACCAGGAGGATCGCTTCGTCCGCAAGATGGTGCGCGCGATGTTCAACACCCTCTCCGGAAAGCGGATCGCGGTGTTCGGGTTCGCGTTCAAGGCCAACACGTCAGACACTCGTGAGAGCCCGGCCATCCGTGTCTGCGGTCGCCTCCTCTCCGAGCGGGCCGAGGTCGTCGTCACCGACCCGCGCGCGCTGGCGAACGCCCGCAAGGATCTCGCCCAGCACAAAGAGCGGGTGACGTTCGAGGCCGATCCATACAAGGCCGCCGAGGGGGCGCATGCGTTGGCGGTGATGACCGAGTGGGCGATCTACGAGGAGCTGGACTACGAACGCATCTTCGCGTCGATGGTCAAACCGGCCTACATCTTCGACGGGCGGAACCGGCTCGACCACCAGCGCCTCCACGAGATCGGATTCAACGTCTATCCCATCGGAAAGAGCGCGCTGACACATCTATAGGGCTGCCCGACTTCAGAGCGGGCGCACCATTGAATCAGGAGGAGCGGAAGGCCCATGATCGATCGGCTGCGCGAGGATCTTCAGTTTGCGCTGGAAGGAGCGCTGGCCGGGCAGAACCACGGGCCGCTCCTGGCCGGCCGCTTGCAGACCGCCGCGCGGACCGTTCTGTTTCGCCACGGACTGACGCGGGCGCAGATTCACGTGAAGCGCAGCGGCGGGGGCATGGAGGTGCGCGTGACCCTCCCCCCGGGCGTCGCGTCGGTCCGTCAGGTGGTCCTGAGGATGGGCTGACCCAGCCAGGTGGGCCCCGGGCGGAACCACTCGAGCTGGTGGAAGTCGGGCTTCTCGCCGAACACCGGTGACCAGGCGAGGTGTCGTCGAGCGTCGCCCCGACCGTGGATGGCGTAGGCGTTGATTCGGTAGGGGCCCTTCGGAAGCCAACGGAGGGGCACGCGCGCCTCTCCCCGCCAGCGCTCCCCCTCCCGGGTCGCGGTGTAGTCGAGGTTCTTGACCTGCGCGATGGCCTTTCTCACGCCGGCCAGACGCAGGACCAGGAAGTGCCCCGCGGGTCCCAGCTCGATCTCGAGGTACTTGTCTGTTGGGCCGGCGATGAACAGCTCGATGACCTCGTATCTCCATAATCCGGGGGTCGGACCGGGCTCGGTCGGCGGCGGCGGATCGCCGTGCCAGGGGGCGGAGAGCTCGATCTGCAGGTCGTCACCCGCGGGTGCCAGCCAGATCATCGTCTGTTCAGACTCCGGGATCGGCTGTCCGTCCCAGGTGTGTTGGATGTCCAGGCGCATCAGTCTCTCCTCCCACAGTGTTCGGCGGGCGCCCACGCGGTCTCCGGCGCGGGGAAGGGTACGACCGCCACGATCTCGAGGTCCGCGCAGACTCGGAGGTTCGACCGAGGGCCTGTGCGCTCCTCGTCGGCCAGGTCCCAGGCGATGACGCCGCGATCCGTCATCAGCAGTCGGCCATCGCGGCTGAACGCGAGATCTGTCGGCGCTGTCTGGAGCGGCAGCGTGTGCGTCGGGGCGTGATCCGGCAGGCGCCAGACCTCAAGGCGGGTGGAGGAGGCGATGGCCACGCGGTCGTCGTCGAGCGCGATCGCAGTCGGGCGTCCGGTGCCATCCAATTCCATGTCAGCGACCTCGCTCCGAGCGATCTGTATGCGATCGTCCGCGCGACGCCACGCCAGCGCGTCTCCGCGGCGGTCCACCGCGAACGGCGGGAGCCCGAGGCGGTCGGGGAGCGTGGTCCAGGAGATGAGGTCCCACTGGCGGAGCCTCCCCGCAAGCGGGGTCACCGCGATCCCCGCGCCCGTGGCGGGCGCGTCCGGGGGGACGTGGACCAGCGGGCCGAGCGGGCGTCCGTCCGGAAGGGCCCATCCGTGGATCCCCGAGCTGGTTCTCCCGAGCACCCGGCCGCCACGCAGCCACGCCGCCTCCAGCGGGGTCGACAGGGTGGTTCGCGTCAGCAGGTGCCCGTCCTGGAGGCTCCAGCGCCGGACCTCACCCGAGGCGCTCACAGTGGTGAGGGCGTCGGCGTCGGCGTCGGCGGCGAGGAGGTCCGCGATCGGCAGGCGGAGCGTGCCGAGCACCGTCGCGGAGCGCCGATCCCAGACCGTCAGCACCTGCTCGTCGGGGCTCCCGCGGATGACGCGCGTTGGATCCGCCGCTGCGACGTCTCCGCTGCCCGGCAGGACCCCGGCGGCGTCGCACCAGACGTCGCCCGATCGCAGGAGGACCTGATCGCCCATGCGCACGATGCGCGCCGCGGTCGTCTCGCCGCAGGGAATGCGTCGCCGTCGCTGGACCGCCGCCGACTGCCACACGCGCAGATCGCCGGTCTCGGTGGCGATGAGGAGGCTGTCTTCGGCCCAGGTGAGGGCGACGACGCGCCCCCCGTCCGTCTCATCGACGATCGATCCACTCGCGATGTCTCGGATGACGACGCGCCCGGAGCCCTCCGCGGCTGCTTGGAGCCCGCGCGGGTGCAGTGCGGCGGCGCTCACCGCGGCTGTGGGGCGGGCGGCTCCGTCTGAGGCGAGCACCCAGGCGTCTCCGACTCGCGTCCCCGCCAGCAGGTGATCGTCCCGAGCGTTGAGCAGGTGGATCGGCCCGTCCAGCGTGCGCAGGAGCCGTGGCTCTCCGGGGGGAGCCCAGCGGAAGAGACGGCCCTCTGCGTCTCCCCAGACCAGGGCCTCTCCCCAGAATTCCAGCGCCGTCGCGGCCTGCGGGAGGTCGCGAACGAACTCGGGCTCCAGGCCTGGCACGGGCCAGATCCGCAGGCGGGTCGCGGTCGCGGTGGCGATCCGCTCGCCTTCAGGGTCGGCGGCCAACGCCAGGATCCTCTCGGGATGGCGTAGCGGCGGGAGGCGGGCCGTTCCGGTGAGGGTGGTCAGGTGGACCGTACCGCTCTGGTCGCTCGTCAGCAGGAGGGTGCCGTTCTTCGCTACGACGCCCTCACTCTCGATGTGCAGAGACGGCAGCGGGGTGCCGGTGTCGCTGCGCCAGCGCTGGAGCAGCCCGGTGGCGCTCAGCGACCACAGCACGTCTCCGTCGTCGCGCCAGCCCGCGGCGACGACCGGGGCGGATGGCTCCACGGGGAACACGCTGTGCCGATCCGCGGGGCGCCGGAGCTTCTGTAGAATCGCATCACCCGCCGCTTGCCGGTGGGGGGTGATGGTCAGCGCCGCGGCTGTGAGGGCCTCGGCGCGCGCAGGGCGCTCGGTGCGCGCGCGCTGGAGCAGCGTGTCGCTGCGCTGCCAGAGGGCGGTCGCTTCAGCGCTCACCCGTGACTGGTTGAGCGTGAACGCGCCGTAGCTTGTCGCCGCGAGCACACCTCCAAAGAGCGTCAGCAGCACGGACCGCGCGCGGTGTTCTCCCCGCGTCGCTCGCGCGTGCTCGGCGCGGGCTGCGGCGATGAAGCGCTGCTCCAGCGGCGTCAGGAGTGGCTGTGCGTGCCGCAGCCACCCCTCCAGATCTGCCAGCTCCCGGCGGCGCGGGAGCCCGGAGCGTCGCTGGCCGCCCGCGAGCCAGCG
>CAYXGP010000003.1:28677-109280 GCA_964464515.1 uncultured Enterobacterales bacterium | reverse complement strand
ACCCGGTCTGCGAGACCCGGTCTGTCTGGACCGGGCCCGAGGGCAAGCGAGGGGTGGTCAATCTGAACGTTCACCGCTGTCAGCGCCGAGCGCGGCGATCAGCGGGCCCAGCCAGGCTCGATATGGCGCGGCGCGACCGATGCTCGACGTGTAGATCGGGCGCCGGACCTGGTCGTAGCTGGCGGACCCGGAGTCGACTTCGGACTCCCACGGACGGGCGCACCCGGGCTCCCACGGCAGCCTGCAGAAAGCGACCAGGCGGCGGGCCTGTTCGTCCACGTTCTGCACGAGAGACTCGTAGTCAATGGTGAGAATGGGGGCCGGCGGAGCGCGCTCCCAGTGGGCCATGACGCGCTGATAGGCGCGGTAGCGGTGGCCCAGCCAGCCCAGGCGGGTCGACCAGGCGGAGCCGGCGTTGAAGTGCTGTGTGAAGCAAGAGAAGCAGGTGTCCAGGGGGTCTCGGCGGCAGTGCACCACGCGCACGCCGGGCAGGATGGAGGCGGCCATCCCCAGCCACAGGTAGTTGGGCGGCATCTTGTCGATCAAGACGTGGCCGATGGCCTCGGGGTCCAACCTGGAGCGGTAGAGGCGTCCCAGCTCGGTGGTCAGCTGTGGGGTGAGCGCGGCGAACGCCTCGGGCCAGGCCCGCCCGCGTAGATGGGTCTCCAGCGTGGTCACGGTGAGCCGAAGATCCTCGCGCTCCCCGCAGGCCTGCGTGGCGCTGTGGGCCCCGAGGATGCTCTCCACGAGCGTCGTGCCGGAGCGCGGCATGCCGACGATGAGCACTACGCGTTCGCCGAGCGGCTCCGCGGCCCGGGGGGCGGCGGCGAGCGCTTCGACGGTGAAGACACGCTCCAGGGCTGCGACCTCCCGGTCGTGCGCGTCGGGGTCGTAGGGCGCGGGCTCTGCGGCGTTGGCAGCGGTCCAGGCCTCGAACGCGGCGGCGTGTTGTTTCAGCGCGTGGTGTAGCTGCGCCCTGGTGTGTTGCAGCAGCGGGCGGACGAGCGGGGCGGGGTCGGCCGCCAGCGCGGCCTCGACCGGTCCCAGCCCCTCTTCGGCTCGCCCAAGACGCAGACAGACCAGCCCCCAGGTTCGTGCGAGGTTGGGATCGGTCGCGCCGCTCGCCACCGCGCCGGCCATCAGCCGGTAGGCCCCCGCGTGATCACCCCGGCGCTCGGCGATGGCGGCCAGCCCCGCTGTCGCGTCTGGATCGTCAGGCCGGGCCGCCCGCACGGTCGCGAAGGTGCGCTCGGCGGTGTCGAGGTGGCCGCTCTCGAGGAGTGCGCGCGCCAGGTAGATCCGCAGGGCGAGGTTGTCGGGCTCCAGCTCGGTGGCGGTCAGGAGGTGCCGCAGCCCGGCGACCTTCATCCCCAGGTGGTCGAGCGCGACGCCGAGGTTGGCGTGAGCCCGAGCCATCCCCGGCTGCAGGCGCGTGGCCTCTCGGAAGCTGTCGGCGGCCTCCTGGAACTGCCCGAGCGCCAGCAGGGACACGCCGAGGTTGTTGTGCAGATCGGCGAGCCCGGGGTGCCCCGGGATCAGCTCGCGGAGCAGATCCCGTGCCGCTTCGTAGCGGCCGAGCCGGTGCAGGATCCCGGACAGCCTGAACCGGGGGTGGAACTCCCCGGGGAAGACGGAGATGATGGCCTGCAGAGGGGAGACGGCCTCCGCTCCGCTGCCGGCGCGGGTCAGGGCCTGCGCGAAGAGCGCGCGCGCGCGCTCCTGATCCTCAGACGCGCGCGCCAGCACGCCGGCTGTGTAGATCACCACCGGATCGGACGGCGCGACGCGGACCGCGGCCTCCCAGCGGGCGCGAGCAGCAGACAGGTCTCCCACGCGCTGGAGCCTGACGGCCTGCTTGAGGAGAAGGCGCGCGGTCTCGTCCACGCGCTCAGCTGGCCAGGTGGTGGCGGGGGGCGCAGGCCGCGGGGCGCAGCAGAGATGAGGTCATGCGCCGTTCATGATGGCACAGGTGGTCGTAGCGCCGCGGCGACGCGCGCGGCGAGGCCGAGGAGCGCGGCGTCTCCCCAGCGGTGTCCGATGAGTTGGAGGCCCACCGGCAGTCCGCCGCTCACGCCGCAGGGCAGGCTCAGCGCGGGCAGCCCCGCGAGAGACGCCAGCACCGTCAGGCGATCGGCCCGCGCCATCTGCGCGGGATCGGTCCGGCTGCCCAGCGTGAACGCTACCGTGGGGGAGGTGGGCAGCACCAGCGCATGGACGCCCGCCAGCGCGGCCTCGAGCTGCGCGGTCAGCGCGCTCCGGGCCTGACGCGCTCGCTCCAGGAGGCGGTCGCCGTGGCCTTCCGCCGAGACCCACGCGCCCAACAGCAGTCTGCGTTGGACCTCCGCGCCGAAGCCCTCCGTGCGCAGGCGGCGGAGCGCCGCGCCGTCTTCGCCAGCCAGCGGCGCTCCGAATCGACGGCCGTCGTAGCGGGCCAGGTTGCTGCTGGCCTCGGCAGAAGAGAGCACAGCGTAGGCGGCCAGCGCCCGCGGGGCGGCGGGAACATCTCGGGGCGCCAGCCGCGCCCCGGCGGCTTGAAGGACCTCCAGCGCCGCGGCCACCGCCGCCGCGACGCCGGGGTCGGCGTCGGTGGGCAGCACCCCCAGGGTGACTTCGGCGGGGACCGTGGGAGCGTCCAGCGGACGGGTGCAGCAGCTCAGGTCTCCAGGATCGGGGCCAGCCATCACCCGCAGGGCCCGCGCGCACCCTTCAGCTGAGCGGGCGAGCGGTCCGATCTGGTCCATCGAAGACGCGAACGCCACCAGCCCGCGCCTGCTCACCCGACCCATCGTCGGGCGCATCCCCACCACGCCGCAGAGCGCCGCCGGCTGGCGGACCGAGCCGCCGGTGTCCGAGCCCAGCGCGAGCGGTACGATCCCCGCTGCCACTGCCGCAGCGGAGCCGCCGGACGAGCCCCCAGGCGCGCGCGTGGGGTCGCGGGGATTGCGCGTGGGGTGCCGCGCCGAGTGCTCGGTGGATGACCCCATGCCGAACTCGTCCATGTTCGTGCGCCCGATCACCACGGCGCCGGCTGCCTCCAACCGGGCCACTGCCGGGGCGGTCTCGGGGGCGCGGTAGCCGTCCAGGATGCGACTGCAGGCAGTCAGCGGCTCCCCGGCGTGCGCCAGGTTGTCCTTGATCGCGATCGGCACTCCGGCCAGTGGCCCCGGGGACGCGCCGCCGCGGAGCGCCGCGTCGATGCGGTCGGCGGCGGCCAGCGCTCGCGCGGGCTGGAGGTGGACGAAGATGCCCAGCCCGCTTCGCCCCACGTGCGGCGCCGCGCGGTCAAGCGCCTCCGAGATGACCGCGCGAGCGGTTCGGTCCCTGAGCCAGGCAGCATCCACACCGACTGCGTCCCTGCCCATCATCCGGCGGGGGAGGCCTCTGGCAGCTCGTCCAACACAGCGATCAGCTCCAGCAGAACGCGGAGCTCACCGCGCAGCTCTGCGCGACGCTCGTCGGAGAGCTCGAGGCGCACCAGGTGGGCGACTGCTTCCAGGGCCGCGTCGCCCATCCAGACCGCGTCCTGGCAGACCGCGTCGCGCCGCACGCGCTACTCGTCGCGCATCAGCGGCGAGTCACCCTCGTGGTGGGCGAAGCCGAACAGCTCCGCGAGGAACGTGACGATGCCCGACTCGTCCTGGCCTGCGAGCGACTGCAGCTCACCCTTGTCGAGCAACACCGCCCCACAGTCATTGCAGATCTCGACGTCGAGACCCTTGAAGACCGCTGTGGTCATGTCTGCGCCGCACTTGCCGCACTTGTGGTGGTGTGCTGCGCGTCGCTCGGCGAGCGCTGCTTCGGCCTGCTCCTTCTCTACCTGGGTCTTGAGGCGGTTGAGGGCCTCCTGATCCTGGTGGTGGAAGTAATCCTGTTCCTTGTCGACCCCGGACATGACTCCCCCTGTGATGGTGACACAGCGAAACTAACCGATCACTGCCGCACGTCGGCGGCGCTTCGCGGCAGCAGGCGGTACTGCGAGTAGCTGTAGGTCAGCGGCCCCGTGACCGAGCGCAGCTCTGTGCCCACGTCGTGATCGTCGGTGATCGCGTAGTAGGTCTCCTGCACATACAGGTCGGTCCAGTCGGTCTCGCAGACGCCGTGCTTATCGGGCTCCGAGGTGAGCGTCAGGCCGCGCACGGTGAGCAGCACGCCCTCATAGGGCTCCCAGTCGGCGGGGCCGGTCGTGAGCTCGGTGGCCGTGGGTGTGCCGGTGCCGGTGACGGAGACCGACGACGCGACCACCTCGGTGAGCTCGTAGTATTCGTCGACCTCGCCGGTGACTGTCACCTCGTCTCCGGTCGATACATCCTCGGCGCCGCTCGGGGTGTAGATATAGAGGCCGCTGTAGACGCCGCCGCCAGCGTCTTGGACGAAGAACCCGCCCTCGTCGGCGTCGCTGGTGGCGATCAGGCCGGACAGCGTGACGGTGTCGCCCTCGGACGCGCCGGTGCCCTGCTGCACCTCTGCCACGGTGGTGGCGGTGGGCGCGGGGCCGGTACCCGTGCCCGTGCCCTTACCGCCCAGATCTGCGGCGTCGCGCGGGCAGAGCTTGTACTCCTCCCACGAGTAGGTGATCAGGCCGGTGACGCTCTCCACGGTGTCGCCTGAGCTGAGATGGAAGTCGTAGAACAGGTCGTCCATCGAGATGCCGTAGTCGGTGTCGCACTCGCCGTAGTCATCGACCGATGAGGTGATGCCCACGTCGGTCCAGGTGACCAGCGCGCCCTCGTAGGGCTCCCAGTCCACCGGCGCAGACGTGAGCACCTCCGCCACCGGATCGGCCGAGCCGGTCACCGTGACTGCGTCCTGCGAGCTGACCTTCAGCTCGGTGAGGTCGTACCACTCCAGCGCGTCGCCCCGGACGTCGATGGTGTCGCCCACCGAGAGGTTGAACCAGCTCGTGTCCTTCATACTGAGGAAGACGTAGATGCCGCTGTACGCGCCGCCGCCCTGATCCTGGATGAAGAAGCCGTCGCCCTCGTCGGTGAGGCCCGAGGTGACCACGACGTCCTCCAGCTCCACCGTGCCCTCGATGTTCTCGGAGTTGATCGCGGTGATCGTCGTGAGGCAGCTCTCGCCCGCGGTGTAGCCCTGGAGATCCTCGGGACCGCGGGGCAGGACCTTGTACTCCTCGAAGTTGTAGGTCACCGCGCCGACGATCGCGCTGTAGGTGGCGCCGCTCTCGGTGTCGTAGACGTAGATGCCGTCGTCCATCTCGATGCCTGCGGACAGCCCGACCTCGCCGTAGCTGTCGATGCAGGCGTCCACCTCTTGATCGCTGAGCTCGATCAGCACGCCCTCCCAGGGTTCCCAGTCGGTGACGTTCGAGACGGGCGTGGGTGTGACCGTTCCCTCGCCGGTGACCTGGATCCCCTCGGTGGAAGTGACGGTGACCTCGGTGAAGTCGTAGTACTCGGTGAAGGTGCCGGTGACGGACACCTCGTCGCCGACGGAGATGTTGAGATCGGTGAACGTGCCCTGGAGGAAGACGTAGACGCCGCTATACTCGCCGCCCGCAGGGTCCTGGATGAAGAAGCCCGAACCCTCAAGGTTGATCGGCGTGCTGACCAACACACCATCGATCGTCACCAGCGTGTCCTCCTCGACATTCCCCTGTTGAATGTCATAGATGGTGACCCCCGATGCGCCGGTGCCCAGCGTGTTCGTCCCGTCATCCGATGTGGTGGGTTTGACACAGCCGATGAGGGCAACGGTCGAGATCAAGGTGGGGATCATCCCGCAGATGTGGCGATTCATGCTCGACTCCATTCAGGGTTGCCCCCTGTTAACCTCGCTGCGGCCCAGACCCTCGGGTTTGAGCCGGCTGAGCTTTGTGCGGTCCGTCGCACAACAGGGGACTCCGCGTGGCAAGTGAAGCCTCGGCCATCGAAGCTCTCGTCACCGAGGGGCTGACCCGGCGCTATGGGCAGCGCACAGCGGTGGATGCCCTGAGCATTCGGATCCTTGAGGGCGACGTCTATGGTTTTCTCGGGCCGAACGGCGCGGGCAAGACCACCGCGATTCGTTGCATCCTCGGGCTCATTCGGCGGGACGCCGGCAGCGTACGCATCTTCGGTGAGTCTGATCCGGTGCGCCAGCGCAGGCATGTGGGCGCGATGGTCGAGACGCCGGCGTTTCATCAGTGGATGACCGGTCGGGCCAACCTGGAGCGGGCCGCGGCGTTCTCCGGCCTCGGTGACATCGCCGACATCGACCGCGTGCTGGACCTGGTGGGTCTCGCCGGGCGCGATCGCGAGAAGGTACGCGGCTACTCGCTGGGGATGCGGCAGCGGCTGGGCATCGCCCGCGCGCTGATCGGCCGCCCCCGGCTGCTGGTGCTGGACGAGCCCACCAACGGCCTCGACCCGCGCGGCATGAAGGAAGTACGCGACCTCCTCGCGCACCTGGCGCGCGAGGAGAGCCTGACGATCTTCGTCAGCTCCCACCTGCTCTCGGAGATCGAGCAGCTCGCCACGCGGGTGGGCATCATCGAGCACGGAAAGCTGGTTCGCGAGGGCACGGTCGCGGAGCTGGTGGGCTCTGCCGGCCAGCAGCAGGTGGACGTCACCGTCACCGACGCGTACGCCGCGCAGCGCGTGATCGCCGATCTGGCGGGGGCGTCGGTGGTCGCGGAGGGTCCCCCCCTGCGCGTGGCGCTCGACGGCGTCGACATCTCGGGCCTCAACCGGGCGCTGGTCAGCGGCGGTGTGGGGGTCTGCGGCCTGAGCCCCGTCCAGCGGTCGCTCGAAGAGCTGTTCCTCTCGCTCACCTCCGCGGAGCTGACGTGACCCTGCCCACTCCTCGCATGATCGGGCCCACTCCTCGCATGATCGGCGCGGAGCTCCGCGCCATCTTCGGCCACTGGGCCGGACGCGCCACGCTGGTGGTGGCCGCCGTCGCCGCAGCAGGGGTGGTGGGTGCGCTTCGGTTCGCCCAGACCCAGGCCCTCCGGGTGGCTGCGGAGCAGGGCATCGATCTCGAGGCCGGGTTCGACGGCAACCCCATCATGCTCGTCCTCAAGGCCATCCTGGAGCTGGGCTGGATCGACGTGGCCGGCTGGTCGCTGACGGTGCGAAACTTCTTCGTGCTGCCGCTGCTGCTGATCTTCGCGGCGGCCTCCACGCTGGCGACCGAGCAGGCCGATCACACGCTCCGCGAGGTGCTGGTCCGGGGGGTCTCCCGGTGGAGCGTGCTGATGTCCAAGCTGGCGGCGCTGCTGTCGTTGTCGGGGGTCAGCCTGTTGATCACCTTCGCGCTGTCGGCCGGCGGCGGGCGCCTGCTGTTCGGCGCCAGCGAGGGGGAGCCCCTGCGCCTGATCGGCGGCTACGCGGCGTCGTGGGGATCCGATCTCGGTCTGCTCGCGCTCACCCTGCTGGTGTCGTGCTTCCTGCGCAGCGCCGGCGGCGTGGTCGTCACGCTGATGCTCATGCTGATGCTCGATCTCGCGCTGCGCGCGGGGCTGGGCGTGCTGGGGATGGCAGGGATGGAGAACGCGGCTGAGCTGGCGGCGCTCCTCCCTGGCTCCGCGCTGGGCTGCTGGGAGGGCTGGAAGGCAGAGGCCTGGGAGGCCGAGCCCTTCGTGGGGCTGGCGATCCTGGTGGCGGTCTGCTTGGGGGGCGCGCTGGCGCGTTTCCAGCGGATGGACGTCCCCTAAAAGGAGCCTGGCCCCCGCTTGTTGCGCGGATTGCGCTTGGCGTCGTCGTCCAGCACGACCTTCATCCGCTCGAGCTGGCTCATCTGGGTGCCGTCGATCCGCCAGCCGTCCAGGATCCCGGCGATCTTCTCCAGCTCCCGCGCCGACGTCTTGGCGAACTGCGCCTTCTTCTTCGGGCTGGCCGTGGCGGCCTCGACGGGCGCGGCCTCGAAGATGAGCTGCCGGATGCGGTTGTTGGCGGTGTTGAGCTGGGTTGTGAGCGCCGTGAGGAGGATGCGCCGCAGCGCGACCCCGCGGCGGGTCGCGTCGCCGAGCTCGCGGGTGAACCGCGTGCGGTTCAGCGAGCCGATCAGCGTGGCCGTGGTGGCGGTGCAGCTCGCGCTGCGGGGGGAGTTGTCGATCACGGCCATGTGGCCCAGCAGGGCGGGAGCCGCCAGACGACAGAGCTCGCGCTTCGTGCCGTTGGGGTCGAGCCGCTCCACGCGGATGGCGCCCTCCAGCAGCACATACATGTCATTGGCTTGCTCGCCCTCGTCGCACAGGAGCTGTCCGGGATCGAGCCAGTGGAACTCGCAGATCTCGACGACCTTCGCCAGATCCTTCGGGGCGACGCCGGGGCTGGGGTAGACCCGCAGGAGGGCGCGGGAGTAGGTGAGCAGCTCCTTGAGGTTCACGTCAGCCCTCCAAAGAACGACTTGAGCCGCTGGCCCAGGGTCATGGGAGTCTTCTCGGTCGTCGGCTTGTCGGTCTTCTCCGCCTTCCAGATCTGCTTGATCGCCTGGTTGGTGCCGCGGATACGGCGCGCGAGAGAGCCGAGCAGGTGCCTCTCGATGGCTACGAGCGCCTGGTTGCCGGAGGCGCGGTTCATCACGTCGGGTGAGATGAGCAGGCATGTGCTGTCGCGATCGGCCGTGACCGTCGCGTTGCGCTGCGAGCGCTGCATGTACAGGGCCGTCTCGCCGACGATCTCTCCGGGTCGGATGTCGCCGACGCGCTTGAGGGCGGCGCCGGCCTGCACCGACGCGGTGAGCTGCCCCTCGATGATCAGCAGCGCCACGTCCGCCACGTCGCCTTGCTGAAAGACGGTGACGCCGCGGCGGAACTGCACCGGCGGCGCGAGCACGCAGAGCTTGCGCAGCTCATCCTCCGGGACACTGCGGAAGAGGTACATCTCCTTCAATTTCTGGATGTCACTCACCCCAAACCCCCGCTCGCCAGGATCTCATCTTCCGGTCTCCCTGCCGCTCTGACCTCTATTGGTCATACCCTTGTTGGACCGGGCCCTCCTTGATTACCCGACCCGACCCGGCCAGGCTGCCGTAATCCGCGTGGGGCCCGGTCGGGAGATCTGCAGCGTCAGCACCGTCGCGTAGCTGGCGCGAGGGATGGGCACCGGCGCCGGGCCGTGCGAGCTGAGCAGCATCCACAGGGTGGGCTGGTGTCCCACGAGGATCGCCGTGCCCGCGCGTCCGATCTCGATCTCCAGATCTTCCATCAGGCGATCCCAGTCCGGCTCCAGCTCCGGGACGTCCAGCCGGGTACGGCAGGGGGCCTGTGGAAACACCGCGCAGACCTCATCTGCAGTCTGACGCGTCCGCGCGGTGTCGGTCGTGAGGATGAGATCGGGGCGTCCGCCCTGCTGGAAGATCCAGTTGGCGGACTCCGCGGCCATCCGTCGTCCGCGACCGGACAGCCCGACCCCGCGGCTTCTCCGGGCGCCGTGTCGCAGAAAGAAGATCCGCAAGGGTCCGTCCGGGGGTAGCGCCGCTCAGAGACGCGCCGCCTGGAGGTTCCAGGTGAAGACGCGGGGCTGGAGTTTGCCGATGAGCTGCCGCGAGAAGGTCTTCTTCTCAGCGTCCCAAGTGTACCGCACCAGCTCCCCCTGGTCATCCGCGGCGACGTACAGCTCCAGCTTGCCGTCTCCGTCGAGGTCTGCGGCGAGCGTGGCGTGCTCGAAACCCGAGGAGTCGGTCTCGAAGCGGGTGCTGGTCCACGTGCCCTCGGGGCCGTCGCGATCGAGCAGGTACAGCCCGGACTTCATCGCCGCTGCGACCAGCTCCAGCTGCCCGTCGCCGTCGAAATCGCCCGGCACGAGGAAGCGCGTCTGCCGGTCGTCGATGGTCGCCAGCGCGCCATAGCTGAAGGTGCCGTCGGACTCCTGCTTGTACTCCCGGACCTCCACCGGCTTGACGATGCGCTTGTTCTCCAGCACCGCCTCCTGCACGCTGAACAGCTCGTCGTCGCCGTCGCCGTCGATGTCGGCGCAGAGGATCTCCTTGGCGTGCGTGCCCTCGCCCGGATCGACGACGCTGCGCTTGTAGCCGGTGCCGTCGAAGCGGTACATCACCACCTCGCCGTGCTGGCTCTTGTCGGCGGAATTGCGATCGGAGGGGGTGGCGAAGAACTCCTTCTTGCCGTCGCCGTCGATGTCGCCGATCTCGATCTCGTGTACGAAGGTGTCCTTCTTCTGATCCAGCTCGACCACCTCGGCGGGTCCGCTGCCCTTGAGGTTGAGCACCGCCACGACGCCAGCGTCGTGGGTGGCGACCACCGCCTCGTCCTCGCCGTCGCCGTCGACGTCGCCGAATTCGAGGTCGCGGATGCGGTTGAACTTCCCGCCCCAGGACTTCTCCCACAGCGTCTGCGAGGCCCACTTGCCGCCGTCGTGCTTCCAGCGCTTCACCAGGGCCTTCTCGGCGCCGATGGTGTAGACCCAGCCGTCATCGCGCTGGATGGCCTTGTGGAAGACGTTGGAGTCGCCGTCCTCGAGGCGGGTGGCCTGCCAGCCTGAGGGCCCCTGCCGCCAGATCTCCAGCCGCGCGGGGCCGGGCTTGGACTTCTTGTTCTCGTCCTTCCAGAACCACGCCTGCGACAGCAGCAGCGTGGGGTAGGGGCCACCCTCCAGAGCCTCCTGCTGTGGCGTGGGGGGATCGACCTTCTTCTTGGCGGTGGGGTCGGTCTTCTCGGTGGGCTCGGGCGCGGAGTCTCCGCTGCAGGCCGACCACGCGAACGCGGCGATCGTGCCGACTGTGAGGAGTCCGCCGAGCGTGAGGAGCTTGCTGCGGCCAGTAGGGTTGGACATGTCGAAATCTCCCGGACCTTCGGTGTCGGGGCGGCTATCCGGACGACGAGTGGGTCGCCAACTGAGGAGACGGTGCGCGCAACCAGCCGATGGGTCCTCGCGGCCGCCGCCCTGCTGGCTCCCAGCCTGATCTGGTCCCTCCTCGATCGCGGCGTGTGGACGTGGGACCCGGCCCTCTACGCGCGGCTGGCGGTGGAGCTGTGGAATTCGCTGGCGCAGCGTCCGCTCCAGTGGCCCGCCCACGGCCTGTGGATCACCCACCGCCAGCCCCCGGGCATCGCCTGGCTGGGGCAGCTGTTCGTGCCGATCGGCGCGGCGCTTGGAGGCGTGGACCGCGGGCTCCACGTACTCATCCTGCTGGCGCAGGGGTCCTCCCTGGTTTCGGTGGCGCGGGCGGTGCGGCACCTCGGCGGCACCGCCGCGCAGGCGGCGCTGGGGATGCTCGCGCTGGCGTCGGCGCCGCTGTTCATCGGGATGTCGCACCAGTTCTTCGTCGAGCCGCTGCAGTGCGCGGCGGTGGCCTGGGCGCTCGCTGCGGCCGCGGCGGCTCCCCATCGATCGCGGGAGCGCACCGCCCTGGAGCTGACGGCCGCCTGCGCGGCGGCGATGCTGACCAAGGCGACGTCGCCGCTCTACCTGGCGGCGCCGATGGTCTGGGCGATCTGGAGAGCCCGCGCCGCGCCACGGGAGGGGCGACTCCCGCGCGCGGGGAGCCTCGTCACGGGGGCGCTCGTGGCCGCAGCGACGATCTGGTACCTGCGCCATCTCCCGGCGGCCTGGGGTCACCTGGTCGGGGGGACGGGGGAGGTCGCGCGGCTGTTCGGCGCGGGGCAGTCGCCTCTGGACTCCTTGTTGTGGTGGCTCGGCGCCGCGCAGCGCAGCGCAGCGCTTCCTGGAGTGGCGTTGCTCGTGGGGGTTCTCTCGCTGCCTGGACTGCGTCGCCTGCCGCGGGCCACCCGGACCCTGTTCGGGCTGGGAGCGATCGAGGCCGCGATCGTGATCGGGCTCCTGGTCAGTCACCACAATCGAGAGCCCCGCTTCCTGTTGCCGCTCCTTCCCTTGCTGGGGATCGGGCTCGCCCTCTCCGTGCGGGGTCGCCCGATGGCGGTGGTCGGCGCGGCCCTGGGTCTGCAGCTCGGCATGGTGCATGCGGTCGCCCTGGGACAGGGGGACTGGAGGTCGGGTCTGTCGCACTGGGTCATCCCGCTGGACGCGGCGGGGAGAGACCACGCTGGGGCGGCTGCCGCGCTGGAGGTGGTGTGCGACGGCGGGCGTGGGCTGGTCATCGCGGAGCTGCCGTGGCTCAACGTCAGCAGCCTGCGGTATCTGCGCGCGAAGCAGTCGCTCGCCGGGGCGCCGGCCTGTCAGCTGGACTGGCTGGAGGGCTACGACGCAGAGCGGATTGCCGCCGGGGCGGAGGACATCACCGCGGGCCGGACGTCGCGCGTCCTGTTGGCGACCGCGATCGAGCACCCCGCCCCACCCCAACGGGAGGCGCTCGCGGCGGCAGCGGAGCTGGCCCCGATTCTCGCAGCTCAGTGCGCGGAGCTGCCCGCTCCGTCAGGCGTGCCCGGGCGCCTCTTCGACTGCGGTTCGGCTCCGGTCCAGCGGTGATGGCAGTCCAACCGGTCCGACCGACAGTCGGCTCACATCCCCAGCCAGTCTACGGAGTTGGGATCGATCTTGCCGCAGATGGACTCCAAGGCGCGCCGATCAGCGGCGGACACCAGGCTCTCTGCGAACTCCTCATCGATGAAGGCGACCAGCTCGTCGAACGCCTTCTGGGGCCCATCGAGCGTGCCACCGGTAGAGGTCATCCGAGAGCACATGATCAGCATGTGGGCGTCCTCGGGCAACCCGCGGAGACGGTTGAGCGCTCGGTACTCGGAAGTGTTGAGTTTGACGGTCTTGTGGGACATGGAGGCCTCATCTGGTTCGGGCCGCCGCTCGCATGGTGGCGGCCGAGAGCACGGGTGGCCTCAGAACCACATACAAGCCGCGGGAGTGATGTACACCAGACCGGTGGCGTCGGCGTAGCCCGAGGCCAGATCGCTGCCGGAGCTGCCGTAGGTAATGGTGGCGGTCAGTCCGTCGATGTCGACGTCGTAGGACGTAGACCAGCGCTCGTCGCCCACGTACAGCCCCTCGGGGCAGTCGGTCTGGAAGGCGTCCAGGGTGGCGTCGATCTCCAGACCGAATTCGCAGGTGCTGCACGCGCCGGGCGCGCCCACCGCGGCGTTGATCGACCACACCACGATGCAGTCGGCGCCGCCCACATCTACCCAGGCGTCGTTGGCGAACAACGCCCAGGTCTCGGTGCCGGTGTACGTCGCGCCGTCTGCGGTGGTGAGCTCCCCGATGAAGTGCGAGGTCGCGCCGACCAGATCGGTGTCCTGGCAGAACTCCGGGTCGGTCTCGTCCCAGACATCCGGCAGCGCGCTGGTGGGGGTGGTCCCTCCGGTCGTCGAGCCTCCAGTGGTCGAGCCGCTGGTCGTAGAGCCGCTGGTCGTGGAGCCACTGGTTGATCCACCGGTCGTCGAACCACCGGTCGAGCCGCCTGTGGAGCTGGTCCCCGTGGTGCCGCCGCTTGTAGACGAGCCGGTGCCCGATGGGGTGGTCGTTCCCCCGCCTGAGGCTCCGCCCGTCGTATCCGTCAGGTGTGGTCCTCCGTCATCATCGGTGTCTTCGGTGTCTCCGCAGGCCAGCAGGCAGCCCAGCAACAGAATCATGCGCGTCATGGTCACCTCTACCCGCGGCTAACCCGCGCGATCATGGGGCCCGGGCGCGCTACATGGCACCCGATGCTGGGTTTCATCATCCGTCGCCTGCTGGCCGCCGTCCCGGTTCTTCTGGGCGTCGCGCTGATCACCCTGCTGCTGTTCGACGTGGCAGGCGGCGATCCGGCGGCGATCAAGCTGGGCAAGAACCCTGACCCGGCCGAGGTGGAGCAGCTCCGCACCGAGCTGGGGCTCGACCTGCCGTTCTACGCCCGGTACCTGCGCTTCGTAGGGCAGGCGGCCACCCTGGACTTCGGCATCTCCTGGACTGACGACACTCCGGTGCGGGAGATCTTCTGGCGCGGCATCGGCCCCACGCTCAGCCTCTCGGTGCCGGCCTTCCTCATCGGCACGGTGCTGGCGGTGTTGATGGCGCTGGTCGTGGCGGCGGCGCGGGGGAGTCTGCTCGATCGCGTCGTCACCGCGGCGGCCATCGCGGGCATCTCGATCAGCTCGCTGGTCTACATCCTGGTCGGTCAGTGGCTGCTGGCAGATCGCTGGAAGCTGTTTCCGGTGTGGGGCTACGAGTACGGTCCGCGCGCGATCACGTTCCTGGCGCTGCCCATCCTCATCTGGATCGCCCTGTCGGTAGGCACCGACGTGCGGTACTTCCGCACCGTCGCGCTGGAGGAGATCGGCCGCGACTACGTGCGCACCGCCCGCAGCAAGGGACTCGATGAGCGCACGGTGCTGCTGCGTCATGTGCTGCGCAACTGCGCCATCCCCATCATCACGCGGATGACGATCATCGTGCCGTTCCTGATCACCGGCTCATTCCTGCTGGAGATCTTCTTCGGGATCCCCGGGCTGGGCAGCACGCTCTATGCGGCGATCACCAGCTCGGATCTGCCGGTGGTGAAGGCCTTCACCATGCTGGGTGCCACGCTGTACGTGCTGTTCAACATCGTCGCGGATGTGCTCTATGCCGCGGTAGATCCCCGGATACGCCTGTCATGAGCCCCCGCGACTCCGCAGCGCCGGCTGCTCCCCGCACCCCTCGCGCGGAGGCCTGGCGGCGCTTTCGGCAAGATCGCCTGGCGGTGTTCTTCGTGGGGCTGCTGGGGGTCTACGTGGCGGTCGCGCTGGGCGCTCAGGTCGCCGAGCTGTGGCAGGGGCGGCCGTTCCTGTATGACCGCACGCTTGCTGAGCTGGGTCTGGGCTTTCCCGAGAACGCTCAGCCGCCGTCACCAGACCACTGGATGGCCTGGCTGGGCACCACCTCGGCCGGCAAGAGCGTGCTGCTGCGGGTGGTGCACGGGACGCGGGTGGCGCTGCTCGTCGGCACCTGCGGAGCGGCGCTGAGCGTCATCGTCGGCACGACGCTCGGACTGGCGGCGGGCTTCTTCGGTCGCTGGGTAGACAACGCTGTGCAGTACCTGTACCAGGTGGTGGCCTCGATCCCCTACCTGCTGTTGATGCTGGCCCTGGCGTTCCTGGTCCGTCAGGGACCCCTGGCCGCGTGGTATCGGTCGCTGCCGCTGTCGGATCACATCAGCCTGGGCCTGTTCAACATCGTGCTCGTCATCGGCTTGACGTCCTGGGTGACGCTGTGCCGGCTGGTCCGCGCAGAGGTCAAGAAGGTCCGCGAGCTGGAGTATGTGCAGGCGGCCCGCGCGCTGGGGCTGTCGCGCACCCGCATCGCCTGGCGGCACGTGCTGCCCAACGTCTTTCATCTGGTGATCATCAACTTCTCGCTGCGGTTCGTCACCGCGATCAAGAGCGAGGTGATCCTGACGTTCCTGGGGGTCGGCGTGGACAAGGAGCCCTCGTGGGGACAGATGATCGCCGACGCCAAGAGCGAGCTGATGCGGGGGATCTGGTGGCCCCTGCTGGCCGCAGGGCTCGCGCTGTTCGGGCTGACCCTGGCGGTCAATTACGCCGGCGACGCGCTGCGAGACGCGCTGGACCCCCGCCTGAAGCGTTGACAGCAGGCGTCGTTCAGCGGGGCGCGGCGGGGCCTGGGGGGGCGAGCGCTCCCGGAGGCGATCAGGTGAGGACGTCGTCGGTGTCCTTGCGGGACGCCGCTGAGATGATCTCCTGAAATCGCCGAACCTCGACGACCAGGGTGCGCGGCTCGATCCCCTCGGCGAGCGGCAGGTAGTAGTCGAAGCAGAACCTGCCTGTCCTGGTGACCGCAGCTCGTACCATCATCAGCTCGTCATTGACCCGGTTGGCGAACCGCAGCCGGGCTTCATCTGTTCGGCCCTCTTTCGCTCCGAAGAACGCCGCGAGCTGGAGGAAGTCCCGGCTCTGACCGATGATGAGAAACACGTTGAAGCGGTCACGGACCACCACGTCGCCGTCGGAATCGAGCTGAACATCGATGAAGGCGGCTTCGAAGATGTCCTTGATCTTCTGCGGAGTGATGGTCTCCGATGTCAAGCGGCTCATGGTCTATTCTCGGCGTCGTCGAGCCAGTCCGGCGAGCCCCAGCAGGAGCCCGCTGAGTCCGGCCGCGGCGGGCGCCGCCTGACAGCCGCCCATGTCTTCGCCGGGCTTGTCCTCGGCGTCGATGGTCAGCTCGCCCGCGGTGATGCCGCCCGGACCACCGACGTTCAGGACGACCTTGTACTCACCCTCCTCTGGGAACTCGATCTTGGGCGACCACGCGCTCACCGACTTGATGAGAGTCTCACCCTGGAAGACATCCCACTGGATGCGATCGATGCAGCCGTACACCGTGGTGTCGGTCTGGTTGATCATCTGGTAGATGAGGCCGTCGTGGTGCTCGTAGGTGAACAGACCGTCGAAGTCGGCAGCCGGCGTGGGCTTGCCACAGACCAGCACGTAGGCGCGCTCGGTGGAGTCGGACTCCCAGGTGCCGCAGTCGGGATCTTCACCGGTGACGTCCATGCCGACGGAGAACTGCCCCTTCGTCTCGTAGGTGTGGCACTGGCTGAATGAGTAGGAGATCTGGCCGTCGCTGGCCTTGCTCATCTCCATGTCAGCGAAGGCGGTGTCGGTGATCTCGGTGCCGTCGCCCATGCTCCAGGTTACCGAGAGGGGCTCGGCGGTGCAGACCACGTCGTAGCACAGGTCCAGCGGAGCGCCGCCGAAGCGGTCGGAGCCGGCTGCGGCCTCGAACTGGCAGGACGGCCCGTACATCGCGTACATGCCGTCGATGTCGTCCTGGGTCTGGTTGACCTGACCCGCCTCACAGGTGCCGACCGCCCAGAACATCGTCGCGTCAGCCTTGTCGGCCTCGTCGCAGGGGTCGCCCTCCTCGCAGGAGTGCCCCATTCCCCAGGTGTGGCCGATCTCGTGTGTGGCGACGCTCTCGAGGTGTACCTCGTTGGCGCAGGCGCGCTCGTCCATCTCGGAGGTGGAGATCCAGTCGGAGTGGTTGTTGTAGACGATGTCGGCGTCGTAGGTCTCGTAGTAGCTGTGGCCCCCCCGCGAGAAGGCGATGTCGCCGGTGGGGAAGTTGACCGCTGCCGCCCACGCGCCGTCGTCCAGCTCGTCGTTGGGGTCTTCGAAGGTGTGGGTGCTGATGCCGTCGGACAGGAATCCGCCCAAAAAGGAGGTCTCGCCCTCGCCGACGATCTCGCCCTTGTACTCGGTGCGCAGATCTGCGCAGGGGCAGCTGTCCACCCAATTCTGGTACGAATTCAGGAGCTCGGGCTCGATCAACTCCCAGGTGATGCTGTCATCTTCGAGATAGAGGTTGTGGATCAGATACCAGTCGCGCGGGATGTCGTCCGACTGCCACACCCGGTAGATGTGGGTCCAGGCGTTGGCGGGGCTGCTGAGGAGGAGGAGGAGAGAGAGGGTCACTTGGCCTCCACAGTGCTGGCTTCCACAGTGCTGGCTTCCACAGTGCTGGCTTCCACAGTGCTGGCTTCCACAGTGCTGGCTTCCACAGTGGCGATGATGCGGGCCTCGAAGCCGTCGAGGTACTCGCGATCCTTCTCGGCGGGCAGCGGGATGAACCGGTGGTCGAAGGTGTCGGTCCAGGGCGGCGCGTACCGCTGGACGATCTCGGTGCGGCTGTAGGGATCGAGACGGACCGTCCACTTGCCCTGGGCCATGCCCACCGGAACCAGGCGTCCGCTCTCCAGCTCCTGAAGACAGACCACCAGCTCCTCACCGACGCTGAAGCGGCTGGCAGAGGCGACGTGGTTGTAGAGACCGGCCCAGTCACCGCCGAGCTGGTCGATCACGAGGGTGATGTCCCCTCCCTCGCCGTAGAGCTCGTCGCCCTTGTAGACCCGGGCGATCTCGATCTGGGCGCGGGTCCAGATGACGCCGCGCTCATCGCGCTCAGCCCAGACCTCCCCGACGGTCCCGCGAACGATCTGATCGGCGATCTCTACCCGTTGTTCCAGGGTGAGCTTGCGCAGGGTGGTGGCATCTGCATCGGTGGACCACAAGAAGCCGCCTCCGAAGAGGGGCAGAGAGGCGAGGATCATCCGCATCGTGACGACTCCAGGTCTGAATCGCGATCCATTGTCTATCGCGCACGGGGAGGCTTTGGCTTCCTAAGGGATTCGCCTTCAGCGCGTCAAGCCGGCGGCAACACCGCCACCGCTCCAAGAAGTCCATCCAGCGCCTTGACTGGAGGGGGGCGGTCGCCTTATCCCTGCTCTGCTCGAATCTGTATCCTGCCCCCGCTGCGCCGCGTCCACATCGCCGCCCCATCACAAGGAAGCGCCCGATGGCCAGACTCCCCGCTCGCTCCTGCATGCTGCTCCTGCAAATCCTGCTGTTGCTCGCGTGCCTTCCTGGAGCCGCCGTGGCCTCCGTCACCGCGGGGACCATCAAGGGCAGCACCATCGATGAAGGTGGTCTGCCGATCCCCGGCGTCCTGGTGACGATCCGCTCCGACAACCTGATGGGTGTGCGGCAGGCGGAGACCAATAACGACGGTCGGTTCCTCTTCATCGAGCTGCCTCCAGGTAAGTACGCGCTGACGGCCGAGGCCGCGGGCTTCGCCAAGGTGACCAAGCCCAACATGGCGGTCAACATCGGGCGCACCACACACGTCACGGTCGAGATGCCGATGGCGGGTGCGGGTGAGGAGTTCGTCGTCGAGGAGGAGCGCCAGGTCATCGACACCGAGGCCGCCAACCAGGGCACGGTGCTGACCAAGGAGTTCCTCGAGAACATCCCGGCCGGCCGCTCCTACCAGTCAGCGGTGCAGATGGCCGCGGGTGTCACCGGCGGGGGCAACCCCAACATGGCCGGCTCCGCCTACAACGAGAACACCTACATGCTGGACGGGGTCAACATCACCGACCCCGTCACCGGCACCTTCTCGCTCAACTTCAACTTCGACGCAATCGAGCAGATCGAGGTCCTCACCTCGGCCTACGATCCCGAGTACGGCGTCAACCTCGGCGGTGGTATCAACATCGTCACCGAGTCCGGCGGCAACACGCTGGAGACCAAACTCGGCATGTACCACACCAACGGGAACTGGTCGCCGAGGCTGGACTCCCGCTGGGCCGCCGATGGCACCGAGCTGGCGCCCTCGGAATTCGACAGCCGCTACGAGAGCTATGAGGCCTCCCTCAAGGTCAGCGGCCCGATCATCCGCGACAAGGCGTGGTTCATCGTCGCCTACTCGAAGGTGCGCAGCCTGATCGCCAACACCGGCGTCGAGCTCCCCCGCGACTTCGATGGTCACTACCTGCTGACCAAGCTGACCACCCAGCCCTCGACGGAGCACCGCTTCACGCTCCTGATGCAGACCGATCCGTCCACGATCGACAACCTGTACTACGGCGACCGCTACATCGAGCCAGAGGCGCAGGGACGCCAGGCGCAGGGCGGCTTCGTCGGCTCGCTGCAGTGGGACTGGTACATCTCTCCGGAGTCATTCCTCGAGACCAAGCTCCTGGTCCAGAAGAGCTTCATCGAGGCCTACGGCGTTCCCTGTACTCACGACAAGGACCTGGGCTACCACCCCTGCCAGCCCGACGAGCTGGAGAACAGCCTCGACTTCATCACGCCGGGTCACATCGGGTACAACAACGCCCTCGACACCGACAACGAGACCTACTTCAACTTCGACGACCGCTGGCGCGGGAGTCTCATCAGCAAGTTCAGCGTGCTGCAGGTCGAAGCCGCCGGAACGCACGATGTGAAGGTGGGCGTCACTGCCGATGTCACGAGCTGGACGTACCTGTTCGGGTACACCGGCAACATGGCCTTCATCGATCAGAACCTGTACTACTGGGACCCCGATAGCCTGACCTCGATCTGGCGCTACGAGATCTCCGATCCGGTCTACTTCAAGTCCAACGCCGAGACGATCGGTGGGTTCTTCCAGGACGTCTACAAGCCCGTCAGCAACCTCACGTTCCGGTACGGTATCCGCTACGACCAGCAGACCTTCCGCAACGACGTCGGCGAAGCCATCGTCAGCACCGGAAACTGGGGACCGCGCCTGTCGGTCATCTGGGACCCCTGGGCCAACGCGAAGAGCAAGCTGGTCGGCTCGATCGGTCGCTTCAACGACACCTCCCGTCTGGGGATCGCCGCGGCGCTGAACCAGTCGGACCTGGGCAACAAGCTGTTCGCCAGCGAGTATTACGGCGGGTTCACGGCCGAGACCACGAACAACTACCTGTTCTGGCCGAAGGGCAACAACACGACCGCGCTGGAAGACCTCGCGGCCCCCCGAGCGGACATGTTCAGCGTCGGCGCTGAGCGCGAGGTCATCGCCGACCTCGCGGCCAAGCTGTACTTCACCGGAAAGTACACCCGGAACCTCTACGCCTTCGATGAGATGACCTACATCTGGGATGATGAGGGGTACAGCATCCTCGGTACGACCACCGGCGACTACACCTCAAGCTCTCGTCTGCGCACACCAGACATCGCCCGGCGCGACTACTACCGCACCGACTTCACCCTCGATCGCATCTACGCCGATCGCTGGCAGGGGTCGGCGACCTACTCCTACACGGTCAGCCGCGGCAGCATGCAGACCGCCAACACCAGCAGCCTGCTGTCGGTGCCTGGTCAGACCGAGTACTGGGTGAACGGTCTGCTGGAGACCGACATCCGCCACTCCGTCAAGGGTGGCCTGGTCTGGGAGATCCCGGATGACCCGTGGACGACCACCCTGGGTACGGTCTTCTTCCTCGAGAGCGGTCCGCCAGTCACCCGTAGCTACAGCAATGGCTACAGCGGCTCCATCCTGAAGGACACCCGCGGGACCTACGCGCGGCAGGAGGGCTATTGGGACCTGAGCATCCTCCTGCAGCAGGCCATCCCGGTGAAGAAGGGCAAGCTCTCGATGCGCGGTGAGATTGAGAACATCACCAACAACCATCAGAGCGCGTACGCCTACGTCAGCTCCGACAACCGATGGATCATCTATTCCCGGCAGGATCAGCTCACGTTCAGCGTGGGAGGTGAGTATGAATTCTAGAATGTTCCCGCGCTCGCAGAGCGCCATGTTGTTGTTCGGTCTGGCCTTCGGCTGCGCCTATGAAGAAGTCGGGCTGGAGCACAAGGACCTCAAGGGGGTCGTACGCATCCCAGAGGAGCTCCTCTACGTCGAGATGGAGAACGACGAGGGTGAGCAGTGGGTGATCGAGAACGACATCCGCGCGCTCGGTCCCATCTACCTCGGCGTCTACTCGGCGGTGGAGGAGGGACACTACTCGTACCTGCACCCCGAGATGGGACCGGTGCTCGAAGAGAACCAGCCTGGAGACGCCTATCCCTATGGCGGCACGTCCATCGGCAGGTTCGACTGGGGCTGCACCGAGGAGACACGCTGCAAGCTGGTCACCGGGCGCTACTCCTCCTACGACGACGTGCTGAACTTCTTCCGCGACCAGGTTCAGGATCCGCTGATGGACGCCTTCGGGGAGGAGTACACCGCGGGTGAGGCGCTGCAGGAGCGCTGCTATGAGGTCCGGAACTACACCGACGACCACGAGAACGCGTTCATCGCCGGTGAGGACCTCGACTTCACCAAGAATGGCGCGTTCTGGGAGGCGGAGGTGACCATCGGTCACACGCTGTACCGCGAAGGGGTCACGGTGTGGGGATGGGCGGACATGCCGTCGTACAGCTTCGACTTCCTCTCCTGCGATGAGCAGCTGGGTGAGTCGGTCTACTACTACGACTACAACGACGAGATCGGACGCTCCCAGGTCGATCTGCTCAACTTCCCCGGGCAGTACATCGACTATGGCGACCTGGTCGCCTCCGAGGGCGCGGTGATGAACGATCCCGACACCGAATTCGTGATCGAGCTGGGGTTCAGAAATGAGGAGTAGCATGCGCCATTGTCATGGCACTCGCCTCCCGAGGGGCTCGGCCTTCATCGGTCTGGCGCTGGCGGTCGGCACGCTGTCCGGCTGTGATCGCTCAGGGCTCGATCTTCTGCCGCAGCCGTCGGTGGATCTGCCATCCGTCGTCGAGATCGGGGACATCCAGGTCCTCGACCCGACCGAATACGGTGAGTTCCTCGATCTCACCCATCCGTACGCCGGGTACGATGGTCTCGGAGTTTCCCAGACCGACCCGTGGGGGTGGTGTAAGACGCCTGGCCTGAACGGCGAAGACTACCGCTGCTACTACGGCCAGATCGGCGCGACGGACGGCGTCAACAGCGGAGGGGCCACGTTCACCTTCAAGGGGACGGACGGTCCGGTCTGCGTGATGGTTGATCCCGAGACGGTGTTCTGGGGGCCATCCATCGAGCCGACCGACATCGATCTGGAGTACACCTATCCGGACTCCTACATCGACGACGGTGACCTCGATCTGTATGGCGGGCTCTCGTCGTACTACACCGGCTCACCGGGCATCGAGATCGGCGACTTCACCGGGTACTACACAGACAGCCTCGGTCGTGAGATCGAGATCGAGTATGGCGCGTGCTTCCAGTACGGCTTCTACTCAGTCATCGATTATGCCCACGCCGGTCGGGCGACCCCTGAGTACTGCACCATCGACACCTCGCAGCGTCTGGGCGTCGAATACACCGTCGTGCTCGACACCTTCTCTGTTCCGCTGGACGACGGCGCCCTGTCCTTCGGCGTCGTGGTGGTCGAGGGAGATTGTAGTCTCTACACGCCAAACGAGTGCACCATCGCAGGTGAGAGTCTGGTGGCCGACGCCGACGGAGGCACGGAGCTGCGGTCCTGCACAGATCGGCTTGAGTCGGCGTTCTGTGCCAAGGACATGCTCAACTTCTGCTGCGCCAACCCCGAGATGTGCGGCGATCTGCCCGACTTCGGGACCTGCGATCCGTTCTACTCTGAGTGGGGTTCCCGCGACGCGTACTGTCTCGACAACGGCCCGCGTTGCTGTGACGGCGCGCTCCCCTGATCCTCCGGGTCCCTGGGCCTCTCTGAGCGCTGGGCCTCGGAGGCTTGAAGTCGGAGCCCTGAAAAAATGAGCCTTGAAATCTGAGCTTTGAAGTCGGAGCCTCGAGAATAGAGAGCCGGGTCCCTTCAGCGGCCCAGCTCTTCAGCGATTCAGGTCTTCAGCGATTCAGGTCTTCAGCGACTCGGGTTCAGCGATTGAGCGGCGTCGCGACGATGGGTGCTCCCTGTGCGATGCCGCGCACCCACGGCCGGCCATCGGTGTCGCGGACGATCTCCTCGGCGGTGGTCCCGGCGGGGACTGAGTTGGTGTGGATGCCTTCGCGGTAGCGCATCGTGCCCTTCTCGGTCCGGAGGAGGACGCCCGGTGAATGCCAGCCGTTCGGGACGAGGCCCACGGCGGTCTCCCCCTCGGCGGGCGGAGCCAGCACCTCGCGCTTGAGTTCGCTCCCCTGCAGGCCGATCCAGCGGGCCTCGAGTCCCTGCGGGCCTGACAGCAACACCATCAACGAGAGGCCACCGGTGTGCTCACCGGCGCCGTTGAGCAACACCCAGCGCTCCGTGATCAGCGGGCTGGGTCCGGACACGAGGCGGCGCCCGGAGACGGGGAGCGTGCTGGAGGGCTCAGCGTCATAGAGATCGAGGTGTTGCCCCCGCCGCACCGCGAACCAGGCCGTTCCGTTCTGTCCGACCGTCGCTCGGACGGAGTCGGGCCGCGCGTCGAAGCGACCCATCCGCCGGAACGAAGGGCGCCCGTGGCTGTCGATGACGAGGAGCTGTAGATCTCCCCCGCTTCCGCGGGGCGCGGGGACCCAGAGCGGGAGCAGAACGCCCCCGGAGCTGTGGCTGGCTCCCCTGCTGATGAGCTCGACGGCCGGCCAGGGGACCTCCACGTCTCGTGGCTCACCGCGCGGGACGGAGGCGTGGAGGCGCAGGACGTGCAGGCGTCGGGGGGAGGAGGGCCACACCACGTGGCCGCCGCCCGGATCGGTCGAACCCACCGCCGCGAGGACCGGCCTCCCGCGAGTCGGCAGCGCGCTGAGGCGCTGCATGGAGAGGGTCTTTCGGGGATCTGCGCCGTCGGCGATGTGGAGGTAGAGCTCGCGGCCTGTCGCGGCGTTGTGTACCCAGGCTGTGCGCTGTCCGTGGAGCTCCGCGCCGGGCACCGCTGCGCCGAAGTCGGCCGCGAGCGGGGCCGGAGGGGTGATCCGGATGGGACCGTGGGCCAGCGAGACGGGGCTTGCGGCGCTCTGCAGCTCGACGGTGAGAGTGTACTCGCCCGCCTTCAGGGCGCCCCCGCTGGGGATCTCCAGCAGGACCCGCCGTTGGCCGCGTGGGGGCAGGCGGAGGGTGCCTCCGTCGTCTGTCTCGGGGGGAGTGGTGTGGCGGCGCTGGGTGCGTCCCTCGGCGTCGGTGAGGATGAAGTGCACCAGCCACGGCCTGCGCGCAAGATCGGCGACGACCCGAGAGGCGGCCTCGTCAGGGTTGTTGGCCGTGATGGGAATGACGATGGGGGTGCCGGCCAGGTACTCGGCCTGGAGGTCCGCCGAGAAGGGGGACGCGGCGAGCGGGGCGGCCTGTGCGGGGGGGGGCTCCTGCGCGAGCGGCGCCGCGGGCAGACAGAGGAGGACGAGAAGCGGAGCGAACATCAGCCGTCCGGTTGAGAGAGCGCAGTCCATAGCCGGACAGCCAGGGCGCTCGCCTCAGACGGGTTGGAGATTTCACCGGCGAGGCGCGCTCGGCGCACCTGCGCGAGCAGTTCACCGAGCGTCGGCCCTGGGGGGACCCCCAGCGCGAGCAGATCTCGTCCGCGCAGGAGGGGGGGGAGGGGTTGCTCCAGCACGCCGAGGGCCGCGGCCCGAAAGACCGCTGAGCGGCAGGCGTCATCGTCCGAGATCGCCCACGCGGTCCAGGCGACGACGCCGACCTCGGCGTGCTCGGCCAGCCTGCAGAGCGTCTGATCCGTCCAGCCGGTGATGAGCTCGGGGGCGTGTCGGTGCGCCGCTGCGATCTGCCGCCGCAAGGGGTAGCCCTGCAGCCGATGGATCTCCAGGGCCTCCAGCGTCTCCTCGACGCCGTCGGTCGAGCACGGGTGCAGCAGGGTCGCCCACATCAGCGCCTGTCGGGCGGGGGCACCCAGGTGTCGGCGTACGCGGGCGGCGCGATCCAGCGCGGTGTCTGGCGGGGGGACGCCGTGCAGGGCGGGCAGGACCTGGGGGATGAGGTGGAGCTGACGCATCAGCGTGAGCCCGATGGAGGGGCGCTCGGCCCGCAAGAGGAGCTTCTCAAGCTCCACGCGTATCCGCTCTGCCGGGAGCGCGCGGAGGTCCTGCTGGCGACAGATCTCGGTCAGCTCCGGAGCGCAGGTCAGCTCGAGTCGCGCGCCGAGCTGCGCGACGCGGAGGGCGCGTAGGGGGTCGTCTCCGAAGGTCTGGGGGTCTGCGGCCCGCATCCTCCGTGCCCGCAGATCGGCCAGGCCTCCACACGGATCCTCGAGCTCATCATCGACGGGGCAGAGCGCGATGGCGTTGATGGTGAGATCGCGCCGTCTCGCCGCCGCCGCCAGCCCGAGGAAGGGGTCGCCGCGAACCGCGCCCGTCGCGCCTGGCGTGGAGTCGCCGCGGGGAAGGGCGACGTCGATCTCCTCCGCGCCACATCGCAGCTTGAAGACCCCGAAGCTTCGCCCCACCTCCTTGACCCGACCGACCCTGCGGAGCAGCGCCTTGACCCGCGTCTCCGCGATGCCGTGGACCTCCACGTCGATGTCCTTGCTGTCGTGACCCAGCAGCGCGTCGCGCACCGCGCCACCGACGAGCCACGCTCGGCCCCCCTCGGCGCGGCAGGACCGGGCGAACGCCAGCAGGGGCGCGGGGATCTCGAGCTGAAGCGAGGGAACCTGAATCTTGATCTGGTGAGTGGCCATGCTTAGGATACCCTGACCCAGCGACGGGTGGAGGAGCCGGTGTTTCCCTTCTGGTATGCCCTTTTGTCTGTGGCCTTCGCCACCGGGTCTTCGATCAACGTCGGCAAGCCCGCGCTCCTGTTCAGCCTGCCGGTGATCAACGAGAACATCGCGCTCGAGCTGGTCAGCCGTCCGCAGATCGCGCTGACGGACTTCACAGGCATCGACCCCATCCACCCGTCGCGCGCGGTTGTACTGTTCTTCTATGACAAGGACCACGGCGGCGCGGACCTGCAGCTCCTCAACCAGCTCCACAACCGCTACGATCGTAAGCGGGTTCAGTTCATCGGGATCGACGGGACCACTGGCAGTAGCACCGTGCATTCCTCCTGGGTAGAGAAGCAGCGGCTCGACTTCCCTGTCCTCCGAGACAACCACGGCGTCGTGCTGGGGCGCTACTCCACCACGGGCCTGCCCATGACGGTGATCACCAACGGGGAGGGAGACATCGTCGCGGTCGAGCGCTCCACCGGAGAGGCGCTGTCCGGTGCCATCGAGGGTGTCCTCCGCGGACGGATGGACGAGTAGCCCTGCCGCGAAGCACAACTACTGCGGCGATCAGCACTGCGGCGATCAGCACTGCAGCGACTCAGGCTGCAGCGACTCAGGCTGCAGCGACTCAGGCTGCGGTGACTCAGACCGAGACGACCAGCACCGTGATGTTGTCGCGTCCGCCGCCGTGGTGCGCCGCGCGAATCAGCTCGCGGCAGCTCACGCGGGGATCGTCGTACTCGTTGAGGATGAGCTCGATGTCCTCGTCCTCCACCTCACCCCACAGGCCGTCCGAGCACAGCATGATCTGATCGCCCTTCTCCAGCTCGACGCTGAAGATGTCGACGTCGACGTCGTGCTCCGTGCCGACCGTGCGCAGGAGGATGTTGGAGTGGGGGTGGTTCCGCGCCTCCTCCGGGGTGATCCGGTTCTGCTCGACCATGCGGGCCACGAGGCTGTGGTCGCGGGTGATCTGGTGCAGCACCTGCTCGCGCAGCAGATACCCGCGGGAGTCCCCGACGTTGGCGACGTACGCGAGCTTGTTCTTCATGACCAGCGCCGCGACCATGGTGGTGCCCATGTCGTTGCCCATGGTCTCCGAGTGCGACTTGATGGAATTGTTGGAGTGTCGGAACGCCTCTTCGAGCACATTCTCCAACCGCTCGGGTGTGGGCCGCTGACCGTTCGCGAGGCGTCCGCGCGCCTCTGCGCAGATTCCGGCGACGGCCATCTGGCTCGCGACCTCTCCGGCGTCGTGGCCGCCCATGCCGTCGGCGACCACGAAGAGGTCGATCTCGCCTGCCAGGTTGACCCAGCCCCAGTTGTCCTCGTTCAGGACGCGGCACAGCCCGACGTCGGTCATCGCGCCGTTCGTGACCTGGGTGTCTGCGTCGGGGGCTTGAAGGAGCGCCTCGAGCGCCCGGCCGAACGCCAGGGGGCTGGAGTACACCCCGGTCTCGGAGGCCGCGAAGAAGTCGGCGATCTCGGGCGAGCGGATGGGGGTGTAGCGCCGCATCAGCCCGGCGAGCTCCTGCACCTCGGGACCACGACCGGTGAACGGTACGACGTCGTCGTGGACCTGCAGGATGTCCGGATCGAACAGCAGGAGGGTGTCGTCTTCGCGGATCAGGAAATTGGCAGGCGTCACGCGCGACAGGCTGATCCCGGAATTCTGCAGAAAGGCCAGGGTGCCCGTGACCCGCTGGGTCATGTGCAGCACGCGGCTCAGCTCCATCGGGGAGCCCTCATCGAGGAGGATCCCCTCGCCCGCCCAGCGGGTCACCGTGCAGAGCACCCCGTCGTGGAAGAACATGTCCACGGGTGCAGCGATGCTGGGGTGTTGGAGTCCCTTCTCGAAGAACAGCCGGAACGGCTCGAACAGCTCCTGATCCCACCGGACGGAGAGCAGGAAGCGCTGCGGGGACATCTCGACTCCGCAGCTCACGCAGTGCGAGGTCGCGCGCGGCGTGTCATCGTTGCCGCACTCCCAGCAGAACCGCCGGGGACGATCGGGGCGATCGTCGTTGGCGAGGTAGAACATACGTCCTTCAGCCAGCCGCACCAACCCTTCGACGGTGTAGTGCTCGGAGAGGTGCGTCCCGGGTGGGAACGGAGCGGGGCGATGGGCGCTCGGATTCATCTCCTTGCCATATCCCATCACGAGCATAGGAGCCCCCTCCGGCGCGAACCGTGGGACTGTTCCGGGCGAGACGCCAGGAGGACGTGAACCATGTACCGTCCCCCATTCGAGGTGATCGCTAGCGCGGACTCTGCCCGCGCAGGCGTGCTCCGACTGCCGCACGGCGAGGTGCTCACGCCGGTGTTCATGCCGGTGGGTACGCAGGGCGCGATCCGCGCGCTCCACCCGGCGCAGCTCGCGCAGACCCGCACCCGAATTGTCCTCGCCAACACCTACCATCTGGCCTCTCGGCCGGGATCCCGCGTGGTCAAACGTCACGGTGGTCTCAACGGAATGACGGGGATCCCGCTGCCGTTCCTCACCGACTCCGGCGGGTTCCAGGTCTTCTCGCTCGGCAAGGCGAAGATCGACGAGGAGGGGGTGACCTTCGCCTACGAGATCGACGGCCAGAAGACCTTCCTCTCTCCCGAACGCTCCATGGAGATCCAGCAGGATCTGGGCGCGGACATCGCGATGGTGTTCGACGAGTGTCTCGCGTTCGGCACCAGAAAGGACGTGGCCCGCAGGAGCGTCGATCGCACCGCTCGCTGGGCCGCGCGCTGCAAGGCGGCGCACACCCGCGACGACCAGGCGCTGTTCGGCATCATCCAGGGAGGGTTCTGGGAGGATCTGCGTCGGCGCTCGACGGGGCAGATCACCGACGTCGGCTTCGACGGCTACGCCATCGGCGGGCTGAGCGTCGGTGAGGGCCACGACAAGATGTGCGAGGTGCTCGACTACACGGTCCACCGCATGCCTGCCGAGCGGCCCCGCTACCTGATGGGGGTGGGCCGGCCGTTGGATCTGGTCGAGGGCGTCGCGCGCGGCATCGACATGTTCGACTGCGTGATCGCCACCCGTCACAGCCGCTCCGGCTGCTTCTACACCGATCAGGGACGGATACGGATCACCGATCGCCGGTACCGCAGCGACATGTACCCGGTGGATACGAGCTGCGCGTGCAGCACATGCACCACGTTCACGCGCGCGTACCTCCACCACCTGTTCCGCGTGGGAGAGATCCTCGCCGCGACCCTCGCCACCATCCACAACCTCCACTGGTTCGCGGACATGATGGACCGGATGCGCGACGCGATCATCTCTGGACGCTTCAGCGAGTTTCGGGCGTGGCTTCGCGGCGTCTACCCGGACAAGCCTCGGGGCGGCAAGCGGCGTCGCTGAACGCGCTCACCCCGAGACCGGAGCGGTCCGGTTCACTTCAGCGAGAGCGCCAGCAGCAGCAGACCACCGATCAGCACCAGCACGGCGCCGATCGACGCAGCGACGGTGCGGGGGAGCGACGTGGTGGTCGTGACCTCCACCGGCCGCACGGCTGTCGTGGGGTCGTCGAGGGCCTCATCGAGGGCGTCGTCGAGGAGCGGGGAGGGGCGGACGACGGTGATCTCCGCGCTGGTCTGATCGGTCGCCTGGAGACGGGGCGGGGGGAGGCCGTTCGGAGTCGGCAGCGGGTCCAGCGGCTCGTCCGCGATCAGCTCCCGCAGCTCCCTGCAGGGCGCTCCGTCGACGAAACCAGGCGGCTCGAGCGAGCGGAGGTCTGCCGCCAGCCGCGCCATCGCGGAGATTCGCGTCTGCTCCCGGCGCGCCTGGGGATCCATGGTGCTGGTGGACTCTCCGGGCGTGGAGCGCGTGCCGGTGGCGGTGTCCAGCAGTCCCCGCCCCTGTTCGTCCGGCCCCACCTCGAACGCGACCTCGTCGAGCGACGGCACCGGGGTGACGCGGTCTGTGGCGGGATCGACCGGCTGGAGATCGGTCAGGCGGGAGCGCAGCAGGACGCGCCACGGGACGCCCTCCGACCGCCGTCGCAGCCACTCGGTGAGCGCCTGCGCGTCGTCCTCCGGCTCCGGCGCGGTCTCTCCGGACAGGTGCGCGAGGAGGAGGGTGAGCGCGGTGAGGTCATCGCGGGGCTGCCCCGGGACGACGCCGCTGCCGAGGAGCTGCAGGCGCCCGTCGGGGCTCACCGCGACGCGCGCGGCGTGGAGATCTCCGTGGGCCTGCCCCGCGTCGTGGAGGGCCCGCAGCGCCGGAAGGAGCGCGCCGCAGATCCCCGCGGCCAGCCCCGGCTCCAGCGGGAGGGAGAGATCGGCCAGGAGCACTCCGGGCAGGCAGTGTTCGACCCACACCTGGCTGCCGGAGAGCGACACCGCCTCGCCGCGGCGGGCGAACCGCGGGTGCGGGGGGAGGGGCTCGGTGGGTGGTCGGCCCGGCCAGAGGAGCACCCGGGTGTCGGTGCTGACGTCCAGCGCCTCCATCACGGCCCCGTCTGCGATCGGCGGGAGCGTTCTCAGAACGCGGTAGGCGGCGATCGTCCCCATCGTTGCCTCGGTAACGCGGCGCCCGGGTCCCGGGTCCTGGATGGTATGGCCGACTGCATGGGACGATAACATCGTGCGCCTACGCTCGTTGATTCAGCACGCTGTCGAGTCGCTCAGGGGAGATGTTCCCACCGCAGACCACCACCACCGCGTCAGCTAGACCTTCGCGCGCGGCGACGGCCAGCGCCACCCCCGCGGCGCCCTCGATCGGCGTGTCTGTGCGGCTCACGAAGTCCCTCATGGCCGCTGCGATCTCGCGCTCGGAGACCAGCTCGCTGCGATGGACCGTGCGCTGGCAGAGCGGCAGCGTGATCGCGCCCGGCTCGACCCCTCCCGCCGTTCCATCGGACAGCGTGGGACCACACGACACGTCGATCACCCGGCCCGCCTCCATGCAGCGATGCATGGCCGGGGAGGCCGCCGGGGAGCACGCCACCAGCTCCGCGTCGGGGCAGCAGGCAGCTAGCACCGCGCCGATCCCACCGGTCAGCCCCCCGCCGCCCAGCGCCGCGTAGATGACCGCAGGCTGGGGCCCGAGCGGGGGCAGCGCCGAGAGGATCTCCAGGGCCACCGTCCCCTGGCCAGCGATCACCCGGGGGTCGTTGTAGGGAGAGACGTAGGGGAGCCCCCCGCGCCGCGCGGTCTCCCGCGCCAGCGCCTCGGTCTCCACGCAGTCGCCGCCGATGATCCGCACGTCCGCTCCCAGCCGCCGGATCGCGTCGATCTTGGCCGGCTCGGCGGTGACGGGGACGAACACCCGGGCGTGGACCCCCAGCCGCCGCGCCGCCCACGCCACCGCCGCGCCGTGGTTGCCCGACGACGCGCAGATCAGCGCCTCGTCGATGTCGCCTGCGAGGAGCCGCCACAGCGCCCCGCGCACCTTGAACGAGCCGGTGGGCTGGAGGTTCTCCATCTTGAGGTAGACCGGTAGATCCGGTCCGATCTCGGCCCGGCGCAGCGGCGTGGGCGCGAGGTGTGCGCGCAGCGCCTCCGCTGCCTCCCGCACCGAGTCGATCGCAGGCGTCATCACGGATTCAGTGTCTCTTGAGGGCAGTGTCTCTTGAGGGCAGTGTCTCTGGACGACAGGATTGGTCACCCGGACTGGAGCTGCGGCACTGTACCTTGTTGGCCGGAGGGGCCTTGATGGTGGAGGGTGTGGTGGTCGTCTTGCTGCTGCTTTCGTGCGCGCCGGGCCATGGTCCGGGTTCCGGGGAACACTCGGCTTCGCTCGACGAGGTGTGTGAGCGGATCCTCGACTGCGGAGGGTGGGGTTATGACTCCGCGGAGCAGTGCCGCACGGACTGGATGGGAGACGAGGCCACCGGCTGCATCGAGGGTGATCAGTACCTGAGCTGCATGACCGACTGCCTGCCCGAGCGCTGCGAGGAGTTCGCGACCTGCGAGAGCGACTGCTGGATCTCGGCCTGCACCGCGGAGGCGTTCGACGCGCGCTGAGCGCCGCTGCGCTGGCGGGCTGCGGGCTGATGGCCTGTGACGGGGACGACCCCTGCGGGGCGGCGCCCGACGGCCCGTCCCCCGAGGAGATGGCGACCGCCGACTTCCACGCCGTCCTGGCGCGCCTGGAGTCCGATCGCTGCCTGCACGCCGATGATCTCTCGCGGATCGACGGGTTCATGGAGCAGTACCACCGCCGCACCACCCTGCACTGCGATCGCGTGTGGCGACGCTCTTCTGGAGACGGTCTCTGGTTCCCCGGCCCCGGGGAGGCGGTGCTGGACGCCGCAAGCGTCGCCGATGTGGCGATCGACGCGCAGGGGCGCCACCTCGTCGTCGCCAACGACCTCACCCCTGGGCGCCTCGCGGCCGTGGCGCGTGACGACCCGGCGCGGTTCTGGCGGCAGGGGCTGGTGGGCTACGGCGGGCTCGCGCTGTGGAGCAGCGACGGCGGACCGTTCACTGAGGTCGCGCTCGATCTCCGCCTGCCGCATCTGATGGAGGCGGTCGATCCCGATCTGGCCTGGACGCCCGAGGGCCTGCGGATGGCCTGGTTTGGCGTGGCGGTGCCCGACATGAACCCGCAGATGGACGGCCCGCTGGCGAGCGCCATGCCGCATCGTTTCTACCGGGCCGTCGCCTCGCCCGGGAGCTTCTCCTTCGAGCCCCCCCAGGTCGCCGTCGCCAGCCGCGCGGGGAGCACCGGCGGCGCAGACCCCACCATCCTGGATCTGCCCGACGGCGAGGAGCTGCTCCTCGTGGGCCCCCTCGATCACACCGTCATGGGCTGGCGCTCTGTGGACGGAGAGCGCTGGGACGCTGACGCCTCACCGTCGCTGGACACCCGCGTTCCGGGCGCCACCCCAGACGCCGCGGTAGCACCCGATGGCGGCCTGCGGCTGTACCACATGGTCAACGGCCAGCCGGGGCTGTTCGGCCTCAGCGAGAGCGCCGATGGCGAGACCTGGAGCCTCCCGGTGCAGATCGTGATGCGCGACGCCGCCGCCTTCAACATCTCGGTGGCGGTGGACCCCTCCGGCACCTGGTGGGCCTACTACAACGTCACCGACGAGGCGTGCCTGGCGAAGTGGGGCAGTCGGCGGATCGCTCCCGTCGGGCCTCAACAGGGTGGGCTTGAACAGGGCGGGCCAGCGCACGGGCCGCCGCGCATGGGACCAGATGCCCGACCGTTGGGGCCGCCCGGACCGCCGCCGGGCCAGTCACCGCGCGGTCGCTGACCTGCTCTACCTGTGCCCTCGCTCTACTTGTGACCCTGTTCTATTTGTGGATCCCCAGCTTGTCGCCGGTGGTCTCGACCTGCTCCACCTCTTCCTGGGTGGCCGGTCGGGGGATGACGAACTCGCCGTCGGCCAGCTCGAACGTGCCCAGCACCCACGACTGCACCGTGCCCACCAGCGTGGGCTCGCGGTTGAGCATCTTCACGCCTGAGCCGGCGCCATCCAGCAGCTCGATGTGGAGCTGCCCCTTGACGCGCGGATCGAGCGTCTCCACGGTGCGTGTGCCGTACTTGTCTTCG
Source organism: uncultured Enterobacterales bacterium (assembly GCA_964464515.1). GTDB lineage: Bacteria > Myxococcota_A > UBA796 > UBA796 > UBA2385 > CAYXGP01. The sequence goes on along the minus strand of CAYXGP010000003.1, from coordinate 76,020 downwards.
ATGGACGCCACCATGAGCAGCGGTCGCTCGCCGTAGTTCTTGATGGCCGTGACGCTGTTGAAGCCCTTGCTGTTGAGGCCGGGCGAGAGCAGCACCAGGTTGGTGATGCCGGGATCGCTGGCCGCCATGGACAGGCAGAGGTTCGCGCCGAAGCCGCCGCCCACGCAGGCGATGTCGGTGATGCCCTGCTCCCGCAGCCAGGTGGCGGAGGCCTGCACGTCCTGCAGCATCGCGCGGTAGTCGTCATCGGTGAGGGCGTCGAAGGCCTCGCCGAGCACCTCGCCGTGCCCCCGGAGCGTGGGCGCGATGACCTCGAGGTTGCTCCGGGCCAGTCGCTCCTGGAAGAACCGCCAGTCGCCGCCGTGGCGGGCGTAGTCGTGGACCAGGATGACCCCACGCCTGGGCTCCTCGCCGTGCTCGACGTGAGCGGAGATGGTGGTCCCGTCGAGGGACTGGAGCGTGATGTCTTCGGCGAGGGCAGGGGCACCGAGGAAGAGCAGGACAGGGAGCATCGGGGGGTCCTAGGGATGGGGGCGAGGGGCGTATCGAGGGGATAAACCGTTCAGCTCCGCGAGCAAGGTCGCCAGATCCAACCCGTAGGCCAGCGCGGCCTCTTCCACGGTCTCGTCGAATCGCACGGAGCAGTGGTCGCAGGCCGGCAGGTGGTAGCGGGCGAAGACCGCGGGCGCCCCCGGGTGGTGGCGCCAGGCATGTTCGATGGTCATGTCTCCATGAAACGGCTCGTTCAGCGCTTTCAGTGAGGCCGCCAGGTCCGCGAGCCGCCTCTGTCGGCGCTCGACGTCGGCGCGCAGGGCGGTCAGCGCGGCCCGCTCTCGGGCGAGCGCCGCGCGGCTGGCGGTCAGGACGCGACGCCGGGGCGCCAGCGCGTCCCGCACGAGGGTGTGGAAGGCATCGCCCAGCGCGGTCATCGGGCGCCTGTAGCGCAGCGGGCGCGCGCGCTCCACCCAGCGCGCCTGCTCACCCGGCGCATCAAGGCAGCGCGTACACCCCGGGGAACACCGGAGGGCCCAGCGCCGCTTCGATCGCCGTGACGTCCACAGGCCCCCGACGCTCCACCACCAGGACATGCGAGAAGCCGGCCTGCCTGAGCTGCTCGGGCAGACCGGGTCGGGCCTCCCCCGCCCACCAGGCGTCGACGTCTGCGCGCAGGTTGGCGGCGCGCCTGCCGGGGGCAGGTCGGAGCACCCGCAGCCCCTCCAGCATCGGGAGCCCGTGGATGGGCTGGAGGCCGAGAGCCTCTCCGTGCGCTCCGGTCAGATCCACCGCGGCCTCGGCGTGAGCGGCGAGCCAGCGGGCAGCGTCCGCTCCGGGAGGCTCGGGCCCCACGTCGTGAGCGGCCGCGAGCCGGAGCGCGCCCACGAGGGGGAGGGCGGCGCTCCACGTCAGGATCCGCAGATCCCGCCGCGGGATCGCGTCGATCAGATGGCCGCACATCACGGCCAGCGCGGGGACCAGCAGGAACGCGGCGCGCACCGGGTGGTGCATGCGATCGAGCCCCGGGATCGCCCACATGAGCCACGCGACAGGTGAGGAGACGTCGCCCGCGCCGCTCCAGCCCGGCGCAGGGCCGACGGCCACGAGTCCGGCGAGCAGAGCCACCATCAGCCAGCGTCGCCCCCCCGGCCGGAGCGCCGCCAGCAGCCCGGTGAGGAGCAGCGGGTTGAGGCGGAACTTCTCGGGGACGACAGCCAGCCCGAGGAGCCCTGCGAGCGGCAGGGCCGTGTGGCCCGCGGGGGGCGGCGCGCCGCTCAAGTCCTGGGCGACGGGCAGCAGCCACAGCAGGTAGGGGGCCAGCGGGAGGGCCGCCCACGCCAGCCCGCGCCGCGGGCGCAGCGCCAGCGCCGCCAGCCCGAACAGCAGCCCGGTGTAGAGGTAGCACAGGCCCTGCAGGCCGATCAGCAGACCCGCGGTGCGATCTCGCTGCCGCAGCAGCGCCGCCAGTCCGAGCAGGCCGGGCCAGGCTGCCCCTGACAGGGTGCGCCCCCCCGCGATCTCGTGGAGCATCACCGGAGAGCCGGCCACAAGCAGGCCAGCGGCGATCGCGGCGCTCGGTCGCAGCCCCGCCGCGCGGGCGAGGACGGCTGTCCCCACGACGTTGCCCAGGTGGTGTCCGAGCTGCAGGACGTTCCACCACAGCGGGAACGGCACGCGCGCCACCAGCGGTCCCAGCAGCAGGCCGTCGAACGGGTTGGGGATGTGGTGGGCCAGCGGCAGCGACCCGTCGGGGTGGTGGAGCTGCGCCAGCGCCTCGCCGATGTCGGCGGCGTGGAACAGCCACCAGGCGCCGAGGAAGTCCCGATGAAGCCAGGGCAGATCCGGTCCCCACAACCCATCAGCGAAGCTCCCGATGAGCGGACCCAGCAGCGCGAGCGTGCCCGCGGCGCAGGCCGCGGAGATGGCGATCTCGGTTCGGAGGCGCGCACGCATGGTCCGGGCTCCCATAAGATCGCGGGGCCGATGCCCACCCCCCGCCATCTCCTCATCGTCCCTGGCTTGCTTGCGCTCGTGGTGCGACTGGCGTGGGTGCCCACCTGGTCGCGGCTGCGGTTCGACGGGCACGAGCGCTTGTACCTCGCGGCGTTCGAGGGCAGTCCGCCCGACCCGTCGCTGCAGGCCAACCCCGTGCTGTGCGCGCTCTACCAGGCGCTGGGCCTGCTCACGCATGATCCCCGCGCGCTGGTGGTGCTGTCGGCCGTGGCCGGGGCCTCGATGGTGCTGGCGGTGAGCCTGTGGACGGAGCGCCGGCTGGGGCTGCGGGCGGGTCTGTGGGCCGGCGCGCTGGTGGCGGTCCTCGGTGAGCATGCCGCCTGGAGCACCAGCCCGTTCAACGTGATGCTGCCCAACGCGTTGCTGGCCTGGGGATTCGTCGCGGGCCGATGGTCGGGGGTGCTGATCGCCCTGGCGACCTGCATGCGACCCGATCTGGTGCTGGCGGGGCTGCTGCGGGGCTGGCCGGGGCTTGGAGGCGCAGCCGGCGTGGCGATGCTGCTCGTGCTGGGTGGCCTTCCGCCCGGAGACCCTCTCGCAGCACTCGGCGCGAACCTGCCGATGGTGCGCTTCCTGGGGCCACCGGTGCTGCTGGGCGGGGCGCTCCTGGCGTTGGCGGTGCCGCGGGCCCGCACGCTGGTCGGCGCGGTCCTGCTGCTCCACCTCGGCGGCGCGCTGTTCGCGGACTACGGCGCGCGCCACGGGCTGTTCGGAGCGACGCTGCTGTGCATCGCGGTGGCGGCGCTGTCCTCTCGACGCTGGGGGTCGGTCGTCGCGTGCGGTGTGCTGGTGGGGTTGTGCGTCGAGACGGCGGAGATCTCCCGGATCTGGCATGCGCGACCGATCCCCCCTGCGCTCTCCGCTGATCTGCCGCCGCTTCCGGCGGGCTGCGTGGAGGTGAGCGAGGAGCCCCCCATTCCCGGGCAGGCCCTGCCGTCGCATCTGTCCTTCCGCCAAGGAGAGATCGAAGCAGACTGCGTCGTGTGGGGCGAAGAGTCACAGCACTACGGCTGGTCCAGTCGCAACCTGCGCGATCGCGCGCGTCGGATGCGGACGCTCTACCACCTGGAGCCCATCGCCAGGTGGGATCCGGGCGATCCCAGCCGCGCGCGGGTCTACCATCGCCTCACCCGGAGGTGGCCGTGACTCCGAGCTGGCGCGAGCTGGCGGGGATCGCGCTGGCGGCGGCCCTGGTGCGGCTGGTCGGAGCGTGGGCGCTGGGCGGAGGGGCGCCGTTCGGGCCCGACGGCACCGGCGCGGAGGCCGCGGTGGTCCTGGGCGGACACCGGTACCCCCTGCACATCGCCGCGCTGACCGTGGCGGGGAGCGCGCGCGCCTTGAGCCTGCTGTGTGGCACCGCGAGCTGCGCCCTGTTGGCCTGGATCGGCGCCCGCGCTGGCCTGGGCACCGCGGGCGGCTGGCTGGCGACCACGCTCCCGCTGGCGGTCTACACCGGAGCTCTCTCCGCAGGAGACGCCCCCGCGCATGCCGTGGCGCTGCTGGGGGTGGCGCTGGCGAGCGGCGGCGGCGTCTGGTGCTTCATCGGGGGGGCGCTCGCGGTGGCGTCGGTGGCGGTCAAGCCCATCGCGCTGCCGCTGCTGGCGCTGCTGCTGCTCTGGCCGCGCTCGCTGATCGGCGCGGCTGCGGCGATCCCGCTGGCGCTGCCCTGGCTGGAGCCCCTGGTCGATCCAATGCCGGGCGGTGGGCTCCTGGGGAGCTGGTGGCCGGCCGCGCAGGGGAGCGTGCCGCTTGAGCCCGGGCGCTGGCCCGATCTGGCGGCGGGGGCGCTCCGCGCGATCGGCGGCGCGCCGATCTGGACGGGCGCCGGGCTGCTGGGGGTGGCGCTGGCCGGCGCGGCGCTCCGCGGACGGCGGCTCGCTGCGGCGGGCGTGGGCCTGACGCTGGGGATGGTCTGCGTCGCCTTTGGAGACAGCCTCCAGCCCCGCTACCTGACGGCGCCGCTGCTGGCGGCGCTGCCGTGGGCCGGCGCGCTCCTGACCTGGCGCACGCCGTGGATTCGTCGAGGGCTGATCGCCGTGGTGACGGCGGCGCTCCTGTGGCCGACCGGCGCGCTGATCACCCAGCTCGCGGCCCACCGCGCGGGCGCTGATCCGCTGGCCGGGGTCCCCGGGCTGCCCGTGCTCGGGGTGCCGGCCGTAGACACCGCGCCGCTGTTCTACGAGTGCAGTACAGAAGGGGCCACACAGATGCACCAGCGGGCCGCGGAGCTGGCGCGGACGCTCCCGCCGGGGGCTGTGGTGGAGGTGACCCGGCGGCCCCACGGCCGGGAGGGGGAGCTGACCTGGCCGCTGCAGGCAGCGCGGCCCGATGTGCGGATCGTTCGAGTCGCGCCGTGACCCACGTCCGGCGTGTGGGCGCCTGGCATGTGGGGGCAGTCCTCGCGGCGGCAGCGCTGCTCCGTGCCCTGCGGGTGCCGCTGCGCTGGGACGAGGTGAGCTGGCTGTACGCGGCCTACCCCGCCCACGTCGCCGAGGCGCTGGCCGACGGGCGGCTGGCCGACGCGCTGCAGGAGTGGGTGGGGCTTCATCCCCCGCTGTTCGGCCTGCTCCACGGAGTGATGGAGATCGCGGCGCCGATCCCCCTGCTCTGGCTGGCGTTCTCTGCGGCCTGCTCGCTGGGCGCGGTGGCGCTCATCGCGCGGCAGAGCCCTCTCGCGGGGCTGCTCCTGGCCACCAGCCCCATCCAGATCGCCTACGCCGCGGAGATCAACGACTACCCGCTGGTTGCCCTGGAGGTGGCGGCGATCTGGGTCGGTCGGGAGCGCGCGGTCGGGACCGGTCGCTGGGCCCTGCTGGCGGCGGCCGTGGCGCTCGCCGCGTGGACCCACGCGCTCGCTGGTGCGGTGGGGGGGATCGCGCTGCTGACGCTGCCGCTCCGCGTCGCTCTGCGGGTCGGCGGCGTGCTGGCGTTGACCTGCTTGCCGCTGACTCCGGGGGTGCTCGGGGTGCTCGGTGAGCCTGGGAGCTTTCGACAGCCTCCGTTCAAGCCCGCGCTGGTCGCAGCAGACTTCGTCGAGCGCTACGGCCTGTGGGCGCTGGCCTGGGTGCCCCTGGTCCTGCTCGGGGCGCGGCGGGCCCCGGCGCTGGCGATCGGCGGAGCGCTCTCTGCGCTGGTGATCGCCGGGCTGGTGGCCGTCCGTATCGCCGCGCCGCACCAGTTCCCGTATCTGCTGGTGCTCGGGCCCCCGGCGGCCCTGCTGGTGGCGGCGGCCTGCGCGACGCCGAACCTGCAGCGCGCGGCCGTGACCCTGGCGACTCTGCAGGGGGCGTGGGTGCTGGCCGGCGACGCCGGGCGCGTGCAGACACTCATCGCAGATCCATCTGGCCGGGCGATCGACGCGGCGCTGGATCTGCTGGAGGAGCCCTGGACGTGTGGCGGCGCTCCCCACCCCGACTGCGCCGGGGACGCGCTCTACCTGCTGGCCCCGGCGGGCCTCAACGACGACGACAAGCGGCGTTTTTCGCCGGTGCTGTGGCGCCTGCCGCCGTGGCGGCCGATGCCCATGGTCAAGCCCTACGCCTTCGACTACGCGGACCATCGACACGGACAACCCCGGCTGGTGGACGGCCACGTGGTCTATGTCGCCGACGGGGTGCGGGCGCCGCTGGCGCAGGCCCGGCAGGCCCACCCCCGGCTGCTGCTGGTGGTCTACGAGCAGGGGCAGCGCGCGGCGTTCACCACGGGCCTCGCCGCGCGCCTGGGAGTGAGTCCCCGTGAGGTGGGCGCCGACTTGCTGTTCGAGCTTCAGCCGCTCCCCCAGGAGCCACTCCCGACGACGACTGAGGAGCGATAGGGTGGGAGCGCGCGGAGGCCTCCATGGCGCAACCCCTTCGATGAGCGGACCACTCGGACGACGCGCGCTCCACGGTGTGGTCGCCGGACTGCTCCTCGCGTCTCCTGCCAGGGCAGACGGGGTCCTCACCCCCGAGATCCTCGCCGCGGAGACCTACGCGGAGTCGTTCACCGCCATCACGGATCTGGACGATGGCACGTTCCTGCTCCTGCAGGTGGCGTTCTCCAACGTAGGCCTCGGCGATGGCCACGGCGCCTGCAGGCTGCTGTGGGTGACGCCCGACGGCGGGTCCACCAACGATGTGGGCGGGGTCGATCGCTCCGAGTGGCGGTCGACCGGTTCGCAGCTCTCCGTCGGCGGATGCACGCTCACCGACGGGGAGGCCTTCACGTTCTCCGCGCGACTCGAGGAGCGGCAGGCCGAGCTGAGGATCCCCCGTCCGCTGCAGCCCCGCACGCCTCCCGGAGCGCGGGTGGACGCTGGAGATCGCTTCTTCGAGAGCGAGCTTCTGATCGCCGACGCGCCCGTCTCTGCGCGGCTCTCCTCGCCTGCTGGAGAGCGTACGGTGGCGGGTCGGGTCGTGGTCGATCACACCCGCTCCACCGCCCTGCCGCCGCAGGTCGCGCGCGGCTGGGCGCGCTTCCGCGGGATGCGCGGCGACCGACCGGTGCTGATCGAGGTCCGCTTCGCCCCCGACGGGCTCCCGGTCGGGTGGATCTGGTGGCGCGGGGAGACGGCGCCGGCCCCCCTGCCGCGGGCGCTCCCGTCCGAGTCCGCCGACGGACATCTCACCATCCAGACCGCGCAGGGGACGTTGACGATGGTCCCCGGGCGCGAGCTGTACATGTATCGGCCCGTGGCTGAGCTGGGTCGCATCGGCGTGCTGGCCCGTCCATTCATCGGCGATCCGACCACCACCACGACCCGGGGAACCCTGCTGAACGCCGAGGGGGTTCCGGTGGCGGCGGGCATCATGGAGCGCTCGACGATCAGACCATGACTCAGGCAGGTCGTGAGGCTGGCAGGTCGTGAGGCTGGCAGCAATCGCTGCGCTCGGACAGCGCCCGGATGCGCCGCTTTCGTTACGGGTGCGTCGCCCACTCAGGAGGCTGGATGTTCCTCTTCATCGCGCTCGTCGCGTGTATCTCGAAGTCTGACGACACGGCCGGGCAGGTCACTTCTGCGACCCCCGCGACGACCTCCGTGACGACCTCCACGGGGGCGACCTCGACGACCACAACCTCTGCGACCACAGGGACCACCACGGGATCGACCTCCACCGGCGGTCCGCGCCTGACCATCGCGGTGGCCGGCTCGCTGGATGACCGCGCTCCGTCGGACGGGCTCTCCGGGCAGACTCCAGAGCCCTACCGCTACGGGCTGCAGCGACTGGAGATGCTGCGCAGCGCTGGCGACGCCGATCCCGCGACCATCTTCGATCACGCACCCAGCCACGTCTTCGTCGACATGCACGACCACACCGAGGTGGCTGACGTCGCGATGGCGAGCCTCCCCGAGGACACCTTCACCCACTTCCGCATCACCCTCACGCTCGTCGAGGCGACGGTAGACGCCACGATCCACGAGGTGCCGGTGCTGGGAACCGTCGCGACGCCCCTGGACATCACCTATGCGCTGTCTGACTTCGACGACGGCGGGGTGTCATTCGAGCAGGGAGAGGCAGAGATCGTCGCAGAGGTGGGCGGTCAGACGTTCACGGTGCCGGCCTCGTGGCCCGTCTCGTACCCATCACCCGCGCCCGGCGCCTGGGCCGAGTCAGTCGAGCAGACCACCTGGGTCACGTTCACCCTGTCAGAGCCCCTGGTGATCACCCCGGACGCCACTGGCCGCACCTACGTGATCACATACTTCGTAGCCGACAGCTTCCGCTGGAGAGACGACACCGTCGCCGGCTACACCGACGGAGAGTGGGATCTCGACTTCGCCACGGCGCGCGCAGAGGCGGTGCTCCAGTTCGGAGCCAATGCATTCGAGATCTCAGCGGAGTAGGCGCCAGGCCTGTATCCGGTTTCCGGGAGTTTGAGTTCAATGTCTGGAACCGATGTCTATGCACCCGACGAGATCGCGCACCGCGTAGAGACGGTAGGGGTGCGGAAAGCGCACCTGCCGGCGGTCTCCATGCTCGCCCTGTCTGGGCTGGCGGGGGCCTTCATCGCGCTGGGAGCGGTCTTCTACACCATCGTCGTCAGCGGCTCGACCCTGGGGTTCGGCGTGACCCGCCTGGTCGGGGGGGGGTCGTTCTGCCTCGGGCTGGTCCTGGTGGTGTTGGCTGGCGCGGAGCTGTTCACCGGAAACAACCTCGTGGCGATGGCGTGGGCGTCGCGACGAATCACCGGGCTCCAGCTCGTTCGCGGCTGGGTGACCGTCTACCTGGGCAACGCGATCGGCGCGCTGTTCATCTTCGGCCTGGTGTGGTTCGCAGACACCGCGGCGCTGGGCGGTGGTCAGGTGGGAGAGACCGCGATCGCCATCGCGCTCGCGAAGTGCCAGCTCGGCGGCGCCGAGGCGTTCGCCCGCGGGGTCTTATGCAACACGCTGGTCTGTCTGGCGGTCTGGCTCGCCATGGGCGGACACTCGTTCACCGATCGCTTCCTGGCCGTGCTCTTTCCGATCACCGCGTTCGTGGCCGCGGGCTTCGAGCACAGCATCGCGAACATGTTCTTCCTTCCGTGGGGCCTGGCGCTGGCCGATGACCCCGGGCTGATTCCCGCTGCCTTCGCGAACCTCGCGGTGGTCACGGCCGGGAACATGGTCGGCGGAACGGTGCTGGTCGCGGGGACCTACTGGATCGTGTATCTTCGTGCTGATTCAAGAGAATAAAAGGCAGTCCCTCTCGCTGGAGTCTCCTTCACCAGTCGCAGGAGGCGATGGTGATGTCGTCGAAGAGATCGTCTGGGATGGCGACCCTGCGCATGGCCACCGACCTGCGCATGGAGACCGAGGAGCCGATCGTCTTCGTGAGGCCCCACAGGCCTGTCCGCTCACGGTGCTCCTTCAGGGAGGCGATCAGCTCGTCGGTGAGGCCGGTCTCCAGGATCACCTGGCCGGGTTCGGTGTTCTCGATTCCCGAGAATGACACGCGCAGGCCGTCGGTGGGGTACATCACCATCGTCCGCGGCGGCAGGTGCGCGATGTGATCGCCGGAGACGAGGCTGTCGCCGTCCGGACAGTCGAGGATCACGGCCTTCCGACCGCGGACGCGGAGGAGCCGATACAGGCGCTTGATGGACAGGCGCTTCCGGCCGATGGCCAGCCCGTCCGGACTCGCGAGTCCGACGAAAGCAAAGATGGTGCGCGACAGATCGGTCGTGCGCAGGGCGAGCTGATGCATCGCTGCCGTGAGCTCGGAGATCGTCGGGTCGTGCAGAATCATCACGTCGGTGTCGAAGCCGCGATGACTGAGCACCTTCGCCAGCTCGTCGATGGCCGAGCGCCCCGTCTCCAGTCCGCTGGAGACCAGGATGGCGTGGTGCTGCTCTGTATTGGGTCGAATCTCGCAGACCCGGAGCGGCATCTTTCCTGCCGGATCGATTACGTCTCCGATGGAGAGCGTCTGGGCGGTGTCGGGCGGGAGCCTCTCGTCGTTGTAGAGCGTCCCGTTCAGGCTGCGGAGATCGTACAGAAAAAAATCACCGGACCTGCCCTGGACAATCCCAGCGTGATTCCGAGAGATGGTGTGCCGACCTTCGAGGACGATGAACAGCTCAAGCGAGCCGAAGACGGCAGGCACCCGACGCTCAGGTACCTTCCAATCCAGGGAGGAGGCCCGACCGAATTGGGTCGGACCCACGACGACGATCCTGCGTTGCAGACGCAGGTCTCGCAAGACAAGACGATTGCGCATGGAGATTGCGGGGCGAGGAGGGTACCAATCATGGTCTCACAGGCGCGGGGCCTGGAGATGTCACTGCGCGTCATTTTCCTCAACAGGGGTTCGGTTTGTCAGCGGGAGATCCGCTCCTTCTATGCGCCCGCACGCACAGGAACCCCGGGTTGCGGTCGAGGAAGGCTGCGTCTTCAGGGGCGGTCTCGTGGAACGCCGCGGTCGGGCGGGTCTCGAGGACATGGTCGATCTGCAGACCCACAGAGATCAGCGGGTTCAGCATCTCACCCAGCGGTCGCCGGAACGAGACGAGCACGGGGGGCGGCTCCCCGAATCCGTGCCATCGCAGCGCGCCGCGCTCCACCTCGAAGTAGTTCGCGTTCGGGGCTACGCGATCTCTCCACAGCAGGTGAGAGGCCTGCGGGTGCCCGCAAGAGAAGACCAGCGCGCCACCGGGCGACAACAGGCGCGCAAATTCGGAGAAGGTCGGTCCCCAGTCTTCGATGTAGTCCAGGACGAGCGCGCACAGGACGACGTCGAATGACCCATCTGCGAAGGGGAGGGACCCCGCCAGATCGGCCAGTCGCACGTCCGCGCGCTCGCCCAGTCGTGCGCGGGCGATGTCGATGAACGCTGGCGTGACGTCGATCGCGGTGACCGCGGCGCCGCTGTCCACCATCCACTCGGCGTTGAACCCCGGGCCGGTGCCGGCGTCCAGGGCGCGCAGCCCCTCCAGCGGCGGCAGCAGCGAGCGCACCGCGGGGCGGTCGTAGTGGGCGTTGTGGGGCTTGGTCGCGGCGAAGCGCGCGTAGCGATCCGCGAATTGCGCGTAGTTCTGCTCACCGAGCGAGCGGGACATGGCTCCTCCGGGGTTACGTCGCACCGATGGAGATCCCTCTCTACCAGATCGACGCCTTCACCCGCCGCCCCCTCGCCGGCAATCCTGCGGCGGTCTGCCCGCTGCCGCGCTGGCTGGACGACGCGCTCCTGCAGGCCATCGCTGCCGAGAACAACCTCTCCGAGACCGCCTTCGTGGTGCCCGAGGGTGACGGCTGGCGGCTGCGGTGGTTCACCCCCACGCTGGAGGTCGCGCTGTGTGGACACGCCACCCTGGCTGCTGCGTACGCGCTCCGGCAGCGCGGCGCCGAGGGAGCGCTGCGTTTCTACACGCGGTCGGGACTGCTGACGGTGACCGCCGACGGCGATCGACAGACGATGGACCTTCCCGCGCAGCCCCCCTCACAGATCACCCCGCCCGAGGGGCTGGTGGAGACCCTGGGCGTGGCGCCGCAGGCGTTCTTCCAGATCCGCGAGACCCACGGCGCGCGGTACTTCATGGCGCTGTACCCGTCCGCCGCCGACGTCGCGGCCCTCCGCCCGGATACCGCCGCGATGGGGGCGCTGAACGCCAACATCATCGTCACCGCGCGCGGCCCGGAGGGAGGCGACGCCGACTTCGTCTCGCGTTTCTTCGCGCCGGCCTCCGGGATCGCCGAAGATCCGGTCACCGGATCGGCGCACTGCTCGCTGGCGCCGTACTGGGCCGGGGTGCTGGGGCAGAGCACCCTGTTCGCGCGGCAGCTCTCCCGTCGGGGCGGCGAGATCTGGTGCACGGTGCGGGGAGATCGCGTGCTGATCTCCGGGCACTGCGCGCCCTACCTGGAGGGGCTCGTTCAAATCCCCGTGTGAGGCACTCGTGTTGGGGGCGGCGGTCGGGTTAGCATCCCCGAGTCATCGTCCCGGGGAACGACCATGATCCGCCCCACCCGTCAGCAGCTCGCCCCACTCACGCCCTTCGAGCGCCTGGCGGTTCGTGTCGCCGATCTATGCTCACGCGCACCGATAAAGTGGCTGTCGCGCATCTATTGCTACACGGTGATGCAGGCTGTGGTCTGGCTGTGTGCCTGCCGGCGCTGGCGGCGCTTCGGGCTGGAGCACATTCAGCGGATGACCAACCAGGACCGCATCCTGCTGGTCGCCAACCACCGCAGCTTCTTCGATTACTTCGTGGTCTCGGCCACCTGGTTCGGCCGCAGCCAGATGGGCACCCGTGCCTTCTACCCGGTGCGCTCCACGTTCTTCTATGAGCGCCCGCTGGGCATCTTCGTCAACACGCTGTTCTCTGGCATGGCGATGTTCCCGCCGGTGATGCGCGATCGGAGCAAGGCTGGCTTCAACGCGTGGGGGCTCAAGCGGATGATCGCGGAGCTGTCGGTGCCGGGTACGGTGCTGGGCATGCACCCCGAGGGCACCCGCAACAAGAGCGATGACCCCTACAACTTCCTGCCGGCGCGGGCGGGCGCGGGGCGGATCGCCCTCGGCGTGCCAGAAGCGACGGTCCTGCCCATCTATGTGCGCGGCATGGGCAGCAACCTGATCGACGAGATCCGCAAGAACTGGCTGTGCCCGCAGGACCACCCCATCCACCTGTGGTTCGGCGAGCCGGTGGACTTCTCCGATCTGCGCGCGGAGCCCGACACGCCGGAGCTCGGGCAGCGCGCTGCGGAGCGATGCATGGAGGCCATCACCGCGCTGGCCGATCGCGATCGGCAGGAGTCGGGTCGCACCATCGAAGAGGACCGCTCTCAGGCCACGGCATGATCCGGAGGCCAGGGTGAGCCGGAGGCTCCTGCGCCGCGTCGTGCGGCGCTTGCGCGGAAGGTCTCGGAGTGGTGAGCACCAGCCGCCGCTGCGGGAGGTGCCCGAGGCGCCTCGCGATCTTCCGGAGGTCGAGGTGGAGGCCGCGGGCGTCGCCGCCTGGATCGCCGAAGGGCAGCGGCCGCTGTTCATCGATATTCGCGAGCCACACGAGCTTTGGACAGGCACCGTGGCCGGCGCGCTGTCCGTCCCGATGAACCACATCCCGGCCAACCTGGCCGGCCTGCCTGCCGACCGACCGCTCGTGATCTACTGCGCTGCGGGCATGCGCAGCTTCGGGGTGGCCCACTGGCTCCGGGAGCAGGGGCGTGAGCAGGCGTGGTCTCTGGTGGGGGGGATCGGCGCGTGGCTGGAGACCGGCGCCGCCCGTGCGCAGCCACCGCCTGACGCCTCCCTCCGCCTGCTCACGCCGGTGGGCCTGGCCCCGGAGGCGGCCGCGCAGCGCGGCTTGTCCCCGGACAACGTGGGGACGATCCAGGAGATCCATCTCCAGGAGGATGGCGTACTGCGCTACCGCCTTGCGTTGCCTGAGCCGTCGGGGGTGCTGGGGTTTGTCGATGGACTGACGGAGGCCGATCTACGGCCCGTCGGGAGGGGGCGATGAGCCTCGTGCTGTTGCTGCTGGCCGCGTTCGGCGGCCCTGCGATCGCTGAGTCGCTCGATCCGCCGCCGACCTGCGAGCCGGCGGAGAGTTCGGAGCCGCTGCGGGTCTACCTGATCACCGCAAGTCCAGGCAACGACCTGTTCTCGGTGTTCGGGCACAGCGCGCTGTGGGTCTCCGGCGCGGGGCTGCGGCGCCCGCGGATCCTCAACTGGGGCGCGTTCGACAGCTCCATCGTCGGGCCGGTGGAGCTGGTGCAGGGCTTCCTCGATGGCACGATGGACTACTGGCTCGACATCGAGAGCCTGGACGACACGAGGGAACGGTTCGACGATCAAGATCAGCGCGCGGTGATGCAGCAGGTGATGCTGCCGCCGGCCATGCGCGGGGACCTCGAGCGGCGGCTGCGCGCAGAGGCCACCCCCCGCGACCGCTCCTACCGGTACCACTGGTCCGATCGCAACTGCGCTACGCAGATCCGCGACGTGCTGAACGAGGCAGCGGGTGGAGAGATCCAGGCGCAGATCTCCGGCGCGACCGACGCCACCTACCGCGGCGACGTGCTGCGGCACCTGGGACCCTGGCCCCCGGTGTGGTTCGGCTGGCACTTCGCGGCGGCCGCGTACGGTGACACGCAGCTCGATCGGTGGCAGCGGATGTTCCTGCCTGATCGCCTGCAGGCCGAGCTGGAGACGGTGACGATCCCCTGGGACGAGGGCGAGCGCCGGCCGCTGCTGGCTGCACCCTGCGACCTGCGCTCCGAGGGCCGACCCTGGGTAGCCACCGAGCCCCCGTCTCGCGGCGGGCCGATGTTTCTCATCGGTGCCCTCCTGGGAGGGCTGATCGCCCTCATGGGGTGGAGCGAGCGCCGAGCGGCGCGCGTCGCGGCGGGCGCGGCGATCGGGCTGTTCGGTCTGCTGGGCGGTGTGTTGGGTACGGTGTCGGTCGGGCTGTGGCTCACGTCGTCGCTGGAGGGCTTCGGCCCCAACGAGAACTGGCTGGTGTTGGGGCCGCAGACCTTCGGGCTGGTGGCGATCGGCGGCGGGCTGGTGTTCGGGCGGCGGTTCGGCGGGCGCTATGCGCTGGGCCTGCTGGCGCTGGGCGCTCTGGCCGTGATCCCGTTCACCGACCAGCAGCACCTCGACGTGATGGTGGTGGTCCTGCCCATATTGGCGGGGATCGCCGCGGCGCTGCGGGGCGGCGCTACCGGAGCCACGCCGGGTTCTCGGTGAGCGGCGAGCCGAACGACTCGCTGGCGTCGCCTGAGTCGTACGAGATGACATTCACCACCGGCACCAGCGGGCTGTTGATCTCGAAGATGGTCGCCAGGGACGGGTCGCCGCCCTCGCCGCCGTTGCCCGCGCAGCCGTCCTGACTCACCGTGATGTCGTGGGGCGTGTACGTCGACGCGCCGTTGGTCGTGGTGATCCCATCCAGGAAGATGAACCCGAACGCGTAGGTGTAGCTGCCGCCGTCGTTGTAGTAGTAGTGAATCACATGCTCGCACAGGCCCACGTAGGCCTGAGAGCCCTCCGTAGACAGCGCCTGCACCGCGGAGATCTCAGCGTCACCCAGCTCCAGGGAGAAGTCGCTGGGCAGCGCCTGGACCACATCCCCGGTCGTGAACTGGCGTTGAAACGCCAGATCGGAGGCGTAGGGGATCTCCGTCCACCCGCCCCCGTCGGTGGTCATGTCGCAGGTGACGTCGAATGGATCGACGCCAGCGCTGTAGCCGTCGGGATCGATGGTGTAGACACCGTCTCCGCTGGAGCGCCCGATGTCCAGGATGTCGAGACAGGTGGTGCCGAGCGCGCACCCGCCGCCCTGCTCGGGGAGAGTGGTCGCGTCCGCGTCGTCGCAGTCGTCGCCGCCGCAGGTCGCGTCGGCGTAGCCGTCGCCGTCGGCGTCGTTGTCCACGTCTCCGTCGCAGTCGTAGTCGGTGCCGTCACAGCCCTCGGCCGCGCCCGGGTAGATGAGCGACTCGCCGTCGTCGCAGTCACCGCCGTCGACGACGTACAGCGCGGTGGGCGCCTCGCAGGCCTCGTCGGTGTAGTCATCGTCTCCGTAGCCGTCTCCGTCGTAGTCGAGGTACCAGGTGATCTCGACGCCCTCGTCGATGTCGCCGTCGCAGTCGTTGTCGGCGCCGTCGCAGACCTCTGTGGCCCCCGGGTTGGAGTCGGGGTCGTCGTCGTCGCAGTCGGTGGCGTCTGCGATGGCGTCTGAGGGTTGGTCGCACGCCGCGACGTCTTCGTCGGGATCTCCTTAGCCGTCGCCGTCGTCGTCGGTGTACCAGACCGACGCGTCGGTAGCATCGGATTCGTCGATGTCGCCGTCGCAGTCGTTGTCCAACGTGTCGCAGATCTCCGTCTCCCCGGGGTTCAGGTCGGCCGCCGTGTCATCGCAGTCGGTGTCGTCTGTGACGTACCCGGTCGGCAGCGCGCATGCCCACACGACATCGGCGGCGTCTCCGTAGCCATCTCCGTCGTCGTCGGCGTACCCTGCGCTCGTGGTGGAGGTGTCCAGATCGGCGTCGTCGTCGTCCGTCAGTCCGTCACAGTCGTCGTCTGTGCTGTTGCAGACCTCCGCGGCGTCGGGGTTCACGTCAGAGTCTGCGTCATCGCAGTCGCCCGTGTCGCTCACGTAGCCGCTGGGTACCGTGCAGGTCGCTGCCGTGTAGTCGGTCGATCCGTAGCCATCGCCGTCGTAGTCGATGTACCAGGTCTGCGCATCGGTCAGGCCGGGATCGTCCTCGTCGATGAGCCCGTCGCAGTCCTCGTCGCCCCCGCCGCAGACCTCCGCCGCGGCCGGGTTGATCGCGCCGTCTGCGTCGTCGCAGTCGGTGTCATCGCTCACGGTGTTCGAGGGCTGATCGCAGGTCGTAGTCGGCCCCTGGGAGTCTCCGTAGCCGTCGCCGTCGTCGTCGTCGTACCATGTGCTCGCGGTGCTCGTGTCGAGATCGCTGTCTGCATCATCGGTGTCGCCGTCACAGTCGTTGTCGGTGTCATCACAGACCTCGGTGGCGTCAGGGTTTACACCCGAGTCTGCGTCGTCACAGTCGGTGTCGTCTTCCACAGCGCCTGAGGGCTGGTCGCAGGCCAGCGTGTCTGCATCCGGGTCTCCGTCGCCGTCGCCGTCGTCGTCGGCGTACCACGTGCCCGCGGTCGACAGGTCGACGTCTGAGTCTGCGTCATCGATCAGCCCATCACAGTCGTCGTCTATGCTGTTGCAGACTTCGGCGGCGCCGGGGTTGGTCGCTGCGTCTGTGTCGTCACAGTCGGTGTCGTCTGCGACGGCGTCCGACGGCTGATCGCATGCCAGCGTGTCGTCGTCTGGATCTCCGTAGCCGTCGCCGTCGTCGTCGGCGTACCACGTGCTCGCCGTCGAGAGGTCCACGCCCGAGTCTGCGTCGTCGGTGTCGCCGTCGCAGTCGTTGTCGACACCGTCGCAGATCTCGCTGGCCGCCGGGCTGACGGCGGCGTCTGAGTCGTCGCATTCCTCGCAGGCGGGGTAGCCGTCCGCGTCGTTGTCTGCGTAGCCTACGCTGCCGTCGCAGTTGTAGTCGCTCTCGTCGGCGCAGTCGCTCTCGTCGGCGCCGGGGTGGAAGTCGTTGTCGGCGTCGTCGCAGTCGCCGGCCTCCTCGGCGTAGCCGTCGGGCTGCTCACAGGCCTGCACCACGTCATCGAGCAGTCCGTAGCCGTCGTTGTCGGCGTCGAGGTAGTACGACGTGGTGACGTCTTCGTCGATCTGGCCGTCACAGTCGTTGTCGATCTCGTCGCAGGTCTCTTTGGACTCGGGGCTGACCCCGGCGTCGGCGTCGTCGCAGTCGGTGGCGTCGTCGACATATCCGGTGGGTTGTGCGCAGTCCTCGGTCGGCTCGTCCGGGTCTCCGTAGCCGTCGCCGTCGACGTCTGCGTACCAGGTGGCCGTGTCGTC
The DNA here is from genome assembly GCA_964464515.1 of uncultured Enterobacterales bacterium. GTDB lineage: Bacteria > Myxococcota_A > UBA796 > UBA796 > UBA2385 > CAYXGP01. The sequence continues at coordinate 58,662 of CAYXGP010000003.1, read as the reverse complement.
CTCGTCGATCTCGCTGTCGCAGTCGTTGTCTGTTCCGTCGCACAGCTCGGCCGCGCCGGGGTTGACCGAGGCCTCGGCGTCGTCGCAGTCTCCCGCCACAGCGACGTAGCCGGCGGTCGCCCCGCATGTCTCGATTGTGTTGGACTCGTCGCCGTAGCCGTCTTCGTCGACGTCGGCATAGAGCTCCGACGTCACCCCTTCGTCGATACTGCCGTCGCAGTTGTTGTCGATGCCGTCGCAGACCTCGGTGGCCCCGGGGGAGGTGGCCGGATCGGCGTCGTTGCAGTCTTCTGCGCTCGTGAAGCCGTCGCCGTCAGCGTCGACGGCGGTGGTCAACGTCTGGATCGTGCCGGTGTCGGTGGTGGCCTTGTCTGCCGATCGACAGCCCAGGGCGAGGAGGAGGATGAGAGAGCGCGACATGTTGCCTCCGGCTTGCTGCCATCCTCCTATCGGCCCGGAGGCGTCGCTACCGCGTCATCGCGTCGAGATCGTCGATCATCCGCAGGGTGAGCCCCCACAGCACCGGGTCGGGCAGTGACTCCTCAGGCAGTGACTCCTCAGGCAGTGACTCCTCAGGCAGTGACTCGCCGGGCAGGGGAACACCGGGCAGACGTAGCGTGAGCGGGCCGATCTTCCAGGGCCGCGTGGTGCGCGCCGCGGGATCCACCACGCGGGTCCAGAGCACCCAGAACGCGTCGGCGACTTCGGTTGGCTCGCAGCGGAGAGCGGGGTCACCGGTCAGCGTGAACACCAGCGGGTGGACGACCAACGGCCGTCGGCCGCCGTGAGTCAGCGCCCGCAGAATGGGGCCGCGGCCGATGGGCGCGTCCAGGTCGAGCCCCACCTCCTCGGCGACCTCGCGTCGGGCGGTCTGCGCTCGGGTCTCCCCAGGCTCCGCCAGCCCGCTGGGAAACGAGATGTGGCCGCTCCACGGGTCGCCGTGTCGCCTCGCGCGTCGCGTGAGCAGCAGCTCCAGGCCGCTCGGACCGTCTCGAAAGATCGCGGCGACGGCGGCGTGGCGGCTGCGGGGCGGTGTCCAGCGCCAACGCGGAAGGTCGACGAGGCGCATCGTGAGCTCTGCGATCGACCCGGGGGGGCTCATCCGGACCGATCTCGCCCCGCCTCGGGGTCCTCGGCAGTCGCCCTGGTCCCAGCGAGGACCCGCGGCCCTCGGCGACGCGCCAGCGCCAGCAGCCCGGCCCCCAACCACCAGCCCATCGCTGGCGTTGAACTGGCGCACCCGCAGCGCTCCGGCTCGGTGAGCCCGCAGGAATCCAGCGCGTCGGACTCGTCGGGCTCCAGCAGCTCGGTGCAGTCCACCGTCCAGATGCTCGGGTCGGCGGACTCGTCGATCAGGTAGAGCCGATCGCCGGAGGGGGCCCAACTGACCGCCTCGCCGTCGGCGCCCGGGGCCGTGGGCAGGGTGATCAGCTCACCGGACCAGTCCGCACCTTCCGGGTCGTTCATCATCAGCAGGGTGTTCTCGGTGCGCAAAATCAGGCGCTCGCCGAGCGGCGATAGATCGGCCCCGGTGACCGGCTCGCCGGTCTCCAGCCAGGCCAGCACCTCGAGGGTCACGGGCGCGTCTTCGGTGCTGGGCTCGGGCGGCGCGTCGGGGAAGCCGTACACCGCCGCGCTGCCGTCGCTCTCCTTGGTGATGATTACCACCGCGCCGGTCTGCGGGTGTACCACCAGGGCCTCGGCGTCGTGGGCGGCGCCCTCCGGGTAGGTGAACCACAGCGTCTGCGGTGCGTCAGCAGTATCTGAGTCGGGATCCGGCTCGAGCAGGCGGTAGATCACCCCGGTCGTGCGGGTGCGGTCGTTGCTGCCGATGTCCGCCACGTGCAGGCAGGGGCAGTCTCCCAGCTCCGGCGGGCAGGGCCCCAGCCCGATGTCTTCCCAGTCGTCGTTGCCCGCCCCCGGGAGCGCCAGGCCGGCCCGTACCGCCCCGGTGGTGTCGATCGCGTACAGCGCGGCGGCCCCCCCCGCGTCGTTGTGGACCCACAGCACCCCATCGTGGGTGTGGCTGGCGGAGATCCCTGACACCTCGTCGAGCCCCGCCGCGTCCACCGTCGCCAGCGCCTGCGCAGAGAGCCAGCCGGCGCAGGTGCCGTCGGAGGCCGCGTGGGACGTCTCGGCGCAGAGCAGCCCCGTGAGGACGATGACGTGGCGGGAACAGTGGTGGCGACGCGGCAATGGACTCCGCTTGCTGCAACGGGTGGATCGCCTATAATCTCTGGTTGGTACGGAGAGGCGTACCTCCTCCTCGGCCTTCTTTCCCATCTCGGCGCATGATGTCCTGCTCCTCATCGCGGAAACTCTGCAGTGATCGCCCGGGGACGGGCTGTTGATCGGGGCCCGGAGGCGATCTCTGGTCCGATTCGCGATGGGTGGGTTCGCGATGGCTGCGCTGCTGTTGGCGGCGCTGATCCTCCCCGCCGAGCAGCACCTCCGCATGCGCGCGCTGGTTCTTCCGGCGCGCTCGGTGGTGCTCGTCGAGGGCGGCGTCGGGCAGTACAGCTGGACCCTCTGGGACGGCCGACCGGCTCGCGGACCGGGGGTCCTCCGGCAGCAGGTGCTTCGGTACGAGCGGGACGACCGCGTCGAGCTGGCGCTGGCCCACGGGCTGCACACGGGTGACACCGTGGAGGTGGGGCAGGAGCTGGTGTCGATCCACTCCCCGCGCAACGCACGGCGGCTCGCGGAGCTGGAGGCCGAGCACGAGGCGCTGACGGCCGAGCGGGCGCTGCTGGCCGCTGGCGGGCGCTCCGAAGAGGTGAGCGCAGCGGCGGCGCGGCTGCGGCTGGCCGAAGCCCGGCTCACCGCCACGCAGCAGGATCTGTCGCGCATCACAGCGCTGGCGTCTCAGGGGGCCGCGTCGTCCGCCTCGCTGGAGACCGCGCAGATGGAGGAGCGGGTCCGGGAGCAGCAGGTGTCGGTGGCGCGGGCGGCGCTGTCGGTGGTGCGGTCGTCGGCCCGTCCCGAGGCGCTGCAGCACCTCGACGCCCAGCTCACCGCGGCCGCGGCGGGTGTCGATGAGCTGCGCATCCTCCTGGCGGCCGATCGCCTGTCCAGTCCCATCCGCGGCGAGGTGGTGGTGGGCGATCGCGAGTCGATGCTCAAGGTGCAGGACATCGACACCGTCTACCTCCAGCTCCCGGTGCCCGAGGAGTACCTCCATCGGCTTCCGAAGGGCGCAACGTTCACCTTCACCAGCCGATCGGTGCCCGATCAGCCGTTCGCAGCTACGTTGGTAGATGTAGCCCTCGACGCACAGGGGCTCGGTGGACGGCAGGTGTTCATGGCCAGCGCTCGCGTGGACAACCCCGACCACCTGCTGCGCCCAGGCATGAGCGGCGAGGTGGTGCTCCCGCTGGACGAGGGGGCCGGGCACATCCTGGCGAGCGTGTGGGATCGGGTGGTCTCGCCGTGAGCTCGCAGCACGAGGGCCGGGTCGGGCGGTACGAATTCAAGTACGCCGTGCCGTGCGAGATGCGTGATGAGATCGTCTCCATCGCCGGAGAGAACGTCCAGCCCGATGAGAACGCGCAGCCGCTGGGAGGGCCCGTCGCCCACCTGGACGCCCTGGGATACCAGGTCCACAGCCTGTACTTCGACACCCGCAACCTCGCCGACTACTTCGAGCGGCTCTCGGAGCGCCGGGTGCGCAACCGCCTGCGCATCCGCACCTACGGCGAGCGCGGCGACGGCGCCGCGGTGTTCCTGGAGAACAAACGCAAGCTCGACGATCTGGTGGTCAAGCACCGCGTGCGTATCTGCACCGCCGAGGAGTTCCACGCCACCGCAGTTCCCCAGCCGTGGGCGCCCTGGGTCGATCGCCTTCGGGGGCGCAAGCGGTACGCGGGCCAGCACTTCCGCCGGCTGGTCGATCGCAGTCGCCGTCCCGTCTCCGTGGTTCACTACCACCGCGAGGTGTTCGTCTCGCGCGACCGGCCCGAGTCCCGCATCCGCCTGACGATGGACCACCACGTCAGCGCGAGCCGCCCAGGCGACGCCCTTGACCTCTATCGTCCCCCGGAGTACCCCCTGCTGCCGCCCACCTGGATGGTGCTCGAGCTGAAGTTCGCCCACGATCGACCTGGCTGGATGCGTCAGCTCTGCCGGCTGCTGCAGCTCACCGCTGAGCCGGTCTCGAAATTCGGGCTGTCGGTGGCACTCGGGCTGCGCGACTCCCCCCGAGAGAAGCGCCGCCTCACCCCGCCGTCCATCCGCTCGCTCGGTCTTCGGCCTTCTGGCGACCCCCGGCCTCCCGAATGAGCGAGGTCGGACTGGAGCTGGCCTTCGGGTCCGCCCTCAACCTGTCGTTCCGGGATGTCTTCGAGGCGCTGTTCGTCTCGATGCTCCTGTCGATGGTGGTGGCGACGGTCTACCGGCTGTCGCAGGGCGACCGCCTCATCTCTCCGGCCCTGCAGGGCAGCCTGGTGCTGCTGTCGATGGTCGGCGCCATGGTGATGATGGTCATCGGCAACAACCTGGCCCGCGCGTTCTCGCTTGTCGGGGCCCTCGCCATCGTGCGCTTCCGCACGCGGCTGCGCAGTCCGTGGGACATCACGTTCGTCTTCTTCGCGCTGGCGGTGGGCATCGCCTCGGGCACGCTGGCCTACCGGGTGGCGTTCCTGGGCACGGTGATGATCAGCCTGGCGTCGCTCTGTGTGGGGCTCCTCCCGCTGGGCGGGCTGCGGCGCAAGCTCCACCGGCTGCGGGTCGACGTCGCCGCCTACAGCGAGGTAGAGGCCCAGCTCGACCAGATCTTCGAGGAGCACCTCAAAGCGCAGTGGCTGCTGGAGGTGCGCTCGATGCGCTTCGGCGAGACGCTGTCGTATCGCTACCGCGTGATCCTCGCCCCCAAGACCACCGTCCGCGACCTGGCCCGCATCCTCGCTGATACTGAGGGGGTGGAGCAGGTGCTGCTCATCGACGATGACGAGGCCTCGGGCGAGGCCGGCTGAGCGCCTGACGCCGGCTCGGAGGCTGACGGCTGTCTGCCGTGGTAGCTTGACGCAGAGAGGAGGCTCCCATGTTCGTCCCAACCCAGATCCTGCTATTCGCGCTGGCCTGCTCGTCCGGCCAGGAGGGCCTCACCGAGGAGAGCTGCGAGGACGGCATCGACAACGACGGCAACGGGCTCGCTGACTGCGACGACGCCGGCTGCCTCAGCTACGACATCTGCGAGGAGGAGGAGACCACTGACAGCACGGGCTCCGGCACCTCGGGGGGCGCGGGGACCAGCGGCGGCGGCACCGGCACCGGCACGACCTCCTCCGGCGGCGGCGCCGATCCCACGGTGGTGATCAACGAGTTCATGGCCTCCAACGCCAGCACGGTCACCGACGAGAAGGGGGCCTACCCCGACTGGGTCGAGCTGTACAACACCACCGATGAGGACATCGACCTCGACGGCTGGACGATCACCGATGACCTCGAGGAGAGCGACAAGCACGAGCTGGTCGGTCTCTCCATCGACGCAGACGATTACCTCCTGCTGTGGGCCGACGGCGACATCGAAGACGGCGATCGACACCTCGACTTCCGGCTCGCCGCCGACGGCGAGGCGCTGGGGCTGTTCGATCCCGACGGCAACGCGCACACGCAGCTGAACTACGGGCAGCAGGCCACCGATCACTCCGCGGCGCGCGTCCCGGACGGCTCCGCGAACTGGGAGATCACCGACAGCCCCACCCCCGGGGAGAGCAACGACTGATTCAGGCCGCTGGCTCTCGCCGCGGGTGAGGCCGCTCCAGGGATGCACGCGTGCATCATCTCTGCCGCGGGCCACTACTGCGCGTTCATCCAGCCGATGAGCTTCTCGGCCTCCTCCAGGTAGATGGGGGCGGTCTGCGGACCCAGCGAGTTGGTCTCTTCGTAGTGGTCGCCGGGAGCCTGCTCGAACCAGGGGAGCGTCTCGGACAGCTGGAAGTTGTAGGGCGGCACGATGTAGCCCAGCTCGTCGTTACCCAGGCCGATCACCCAGCGATAGGTCGTCGTGAGATGCTCCAGCAGGTACGGTCCCTCCGGAGCCTGGCTGAGATCGGGCGGATTCTCATTGTTTTCGTCGATGATCTCGGTGTCGGGTGAGTCGGTGTAGCTGCCGTCAAACCCTCCGATCGCCAGCTCGGGCAGCAGCTCGCCCGGCACGGTGACCATCTCCAGATCGCCGATACGCAGCACCGCCACTTCGGTCCGCACCTTGGGCACGTTGTCGTCGTCGATGGCCTGACTCTCATCCCAGTCGTAGGTCTCGCGGTCGATGATCCCGACCATGAACATCGCCTGGAAGCCCCAGTTGTCCACCGGCAGCAGGAAGCTGTGCGCAGCGACCTCGATGGTGGGCGCGGTGTCCTCGGTGCCGCCCTCGATGGCGTCGAGGGCCATCTCCCCCATCAGGGCACCCATCACCTCGTTGCGCTCGAAGGTGTACTCGCGCCACTCGCCGCCGTCGGGGTCGGTCACGGTGATGCCCAGCGGGGTCATCAGGCCGCCCACCGTGCCGTTGACGTAGATCGCGGTGCCGCCGAGTCCGTCGCGGTCGTAGGCGTCCCACGACGAGCCCGTCTCCATGGTGCGTCGCATGGGATCGGCGAAGTCGGAGGTGATCTGCACGTTCTCGTCGGCCATGGCCTCGGGGTGGTTGCCGAAGTGGCCCAGGCTGGCGATCACGGCGCCGCTGGCGTCGCGGAAAGCCGCTCCGCCGACCGCAGGATCGAGGATGTTGGGATCGCGGGAGTCGCGCAGGAATCCGCGGGCGCCCTGGTCGGAGTAGTCGCGGATATCGACCTCGCCCACGGTCATCGACGCGACCTCGGTGAGGCCGGCCACGGCCTGCGCCACGGCCTCGACCGTCGCGGTGCGGACCTGGGCGTGGTACTCGGGCAGTACGCCCGTCTGGGTGGCGGTCTTGCCCCAGATGCCCATCGTGTCGGGGCCCTCGTGGTTGTGCGTGGCCGACACCATCAGGTAGTCCACGTCCAGGCCGGCCGCGGCGAGCTCTTCGCGGGTGAGATCGATCTCGTCGTTGAACCAGCCCACGAGATCCACCACCACGAACGCGATCCGGGTCTCTCCCTGGTCGAGGACGAGGGCGCGTGCCCACAGGGGATCGTGGCTGCCCTGCGCTGGCCGCCCCGTGTGGAAGCCGGCCATCCAGGAGGCCTGGAACTCGCCGTCCTCTTCGCCCTCGTCAGGGCCGGGGTAGCCGTCGTCTCCAGCGCAGAGGCGATCGCAGCCGCAGTCGAGGAAGGCCTCGCTGTTCCAGTCCCACTCGCCGTTCTCGTCGGGGTCTTCCCAGGACTCGAAGCAGGCGGGGGTGATGTCCACCGCACCTGCTCCCACATGGAGCGTGCCCGCGGCGTCATCGCAGACACCGGAGGGATCGCCGGGGCAGTAGATGTCGGGTGCCCAGGCAGGCGACGTGGTGGCCGTGCCAGACGTTGCTCCGCCGGTGGTCGTGGTGGTGCCTGTGGCGGCTGTGGCGGAGGTGTCTTCGGCCTTGCCTTTGCAGCCGAGCACCAGCAGCAGGGGCAGTCCCCCGCGGATGGATGGCATGATTCTCCTCCTGGGATTCGGCAAGCGGGCTGCGGTCAGCCCGTCATCTTCTGGCGGGAGCGGCCGGTGGCTGACCAGGCCGCGCTGGCTTTGCGCAGGATCATCACCATGCCGACGACGGCGTCGACGCGCTTGCCCAGCTGATCAGCGAGCATCCCGGGGTACTGGACGACGAGGTGCTCTCGCTCCACGAGGACCCCCGGCGGCTCCTTGTTGACCGTCAGCAGGGCCTTGCGCAGCTCGTCGTGCTGGAGGAACGCGATGGCGTCGGCGCTGGTGATCGCGCGGATCTGGAGGAGGGCGGTCAGCTCGGCGTCGCCGGTGTCGATCCCCTCGCTACCCGGAGAGGTGCGTCGGCTGATGCGCAGCCCACGGGGAAGGGAAGAGCCGATGCCCGCTCGGATGGTGGTGATGGGCGTGGCGCCCGGCGGGAGGGCGCAGCGCACGGTGACGCGGATCCCCTCATACTTGCCCCGCAGGATGAAGTCGCCCTCCGGGCCTGCGCCCATGTAGAGCAGCGAGTGCTTCTCGGCGAAGGCCTCCCACGGGCGCTCGTGGGCCTCGGGGAGCGTGCGCGCCAGCTCGGTGACCTCTCGCAGGAGCTTGGGGAGATCGTCGCCGATGACGGTGGGGAGCTCGACCGTGATCAGCGCCGAGTTGATGTGGACGAAGGCCTCCCGCTCTGCGAGCGCCTGGAGGTTGGACTTGACCACGTCGTCGACGAGCACCGTGCGCAGTTTGTCGGGGTCGAGCGAGAAGAGCGTGTAGCCCGCGTCCAGCTCGGCGATGCCCGACTCCATCGGCTCACGCTGCGGAGGATGGCGGACGCGACCCTCGTGCGGAGTGCTGAGGATGAGCGTGCCCGCCGGCACCGGACCGCGGAGCTGCGCGATGATGCGGGTACACAACGTCAGGCTGCCGCCGGCGCGCCCCGGACCGAGCGAGACCTCGACCACCACGTCGTTGACCAGGCCGGCCAGCTTGCGATCGTAGGGCTCCTCTGCCTCGGCGAGGTAGAGATCGGGGTGCTGGGCGAGGGCCTCCCACGATTTCATGCGGGTGCGCCGGTTGGACGTGCGCCACCGGTGAAACACCGCGAGGGAGAGGACCAGGCAGGCCAGGATGATGGTCTGAGTGAGAAGAGGAGGCATCACACACCCCGGGTTGCCAGTCTACCTAACCGAACGGCGCGGTGTCCGGTTCAGGCGGGGTACGATGGCGAGATGGTACGCCTCTCCATGCTCGCGATCTCGGCTGGTTGTCTCCTCGCCTGTGGTTCACAGACGGCGGTGCTCGATCAGGACGCGGACGGCGACCCGGACTCCTTCACCACTCCCGGCGGCTCCACCGAGACCGCCAGCTCATCGAGCACCTCGACGGACACCGACACTCCGAGCACGTCCGGCCCCCTCTGCGCGCCGACCGCGGAGTGGCAGACTCCCCACGTGCTGGAGGGCGAGGAGGCGCTGCTGACGATCTCCTGCGCGGGCCAGCTGCAGCCTGCGGGGCTGGAGCTGTCGGTGCATGCGCTGCCCGACGAGGCGACGGTGGATCTGGACACCTGGACGGCGCGCTGGAGCACCGGTCCGGCTGACGCGGGGCGGTACGAGCCGCTGATCAGCGTGTCCGATGGCGCGGGGGGGCTCCCCGAGAGCGTCTCTGCGCCGCTGTGGGTCGCCGACGATCCGAGCAACCCCGCGAACGTCACCATCGACCCGGAGATCTACACCGAGGAGTGGGGGCTTCCGATCTTCCACATCACCGGCAGCGGGTTTGGCAGCGACTACGCGCCGATCACCCTGGTCTTCGACGGCGAGACCTACGACGCTGAAGCGAAGATCCGCGGCGCGGCCAGCTACTCCTACCCCAAGTCGAGCTACACGCTGCGCTTTGCCGCCGATCACGAGCTGGACGCCAGCGCGTGGGGCATCGAGAACCGCCGCGACCACCTGGTCCTCATCAGTCAATTCGACGACAACAGCTATGCGCGACAGAAGCTCATCTACGACCTGTGGGCGGCGATGGCCGAGTACTGGGGGGAGGAGCGCCTGGTCCCTCGGACGTTCTTCGCGGTGGTCTACATGAACGGCGCCTACCACGGGCTGTACCTCGCCATCGATCGGATCGGCGACGAGTTCGTGTCCGACATGGGGCTGTCCAAGGAGGGCAACCTCTACAAGGCCGTCAGCCACGACGCGAACTTCTACCTGACCAACTCCGGCGGCGGGGCGAAGTCCACCTACCACGACGGGCTGGAGAAGAAGGAGGGCGAGCCGCTGAGCGGCGAGGGCGCCTGGGACGACATCGACGCGCTGGTGGCGTTCACCGGGGGGACCGACTCCAGCGGGTTCGCGGAGGTCGCCGACGACTGGATGCGGGTGGACGAGTACATGGACTGGTGGTTCCTGGTCCACGTCAGCGAGTCCGCTGACTCAGCGGGGAAGAACTCCTACCACTACAACGATCCCACGCAGGCGATGGAGTTTCGGTACATCCCCTGGGACTTCAACCACTCGTGGGGCCAGGACTGGAGGACGCTGCGGGTCGCATCTTCCCAATACAACGACTTCCGCGGAACCAACGCTGTCTTCAACCACTTCTTCACCGACGCAGCGCTGGAGGAGGAGATGTGGGAGCGGTACCGAGCGATGCGCGCGGACGGTCCTCTCCACGATGAGTGGGCGACGGATGTGTTGGATGGGTACTACGCGCTGATCGACCGATCGGCCGAGCGGGACTGGGACGCCTGGGGCGACCAGTACAGCACCTACTCCGGCTGGAGCTCGCGGACGGACTTCACCGACCATGAGGGGGAGAGGGACTACCTGTATGCGTGGATCGCGTCTCGGAACGCCTACCTGGGATCGTGGTACGACTGATCCCGGGTAGATTCGGTGTCTCGGGTCGGCGCTATCGATCTGACCGACGCCGCAGGGTGAGCAGCGGCATCAGCCACAGGACGGTCCCCGGCAGCGCGCCTCCGCCGCAGCCGCAGCGCGGATCGGTCGCGGGTTCGGCATCCGCCGGCGCGCTCTCCACGACGCCCGTGTCTCTGCTCCCCGTGTCTTCATCAGGCGGGATGGTCGCGCCGGTGTCGATCGTCTTTGTAGTCTCTTCTTCTTCGGGGATGCCGCCCATGTCGGCGTTCTCTCCCTCCACGACGTCGAGGTGGAAGCCCGAGTCGTCAGAGCCGGTGGCCCAGAGCGTGTAGTACCAGCGGTCGCCGGGACCGGCGTCGGGGTCGATCACCTCCTGGGCGGCTCCAGGCTCGGGGGAGAAGTCCACGTCGAGGATGGCGCCGTCATCGATGGAGGTCGGCCAGCCCTCTTTGTTGCGCAGCAGGATGGTGTTCTCCAGCGGGGAGATCCAGGGTTGGGTCCATCGGATGGTCACCGAGTCTTCGTCGTCGGTCGCGGTCAGATCCCCGACACGGTAGTGGCCCGGGACGTCGGCGAGCTGAGTGATGCACACCTGATCGATGGCCCAGCCGCCGAACTCCAGCCCACCGTCGCTCTCCAACGTCCAGTCGAACGAGATGCTACCCTCCGCCCCATCGTACAGCACGACGTCGGCGATCGGGAGCTGATGCAGCACCCATGCCTGATCGAGCACCGTGGCGCTTCCGTCTCCGGTCGCGGGGTTGGACCACAGCTCGATGTCATTTGCGTAGATACGCGCCTGATCGTAGATTCCGTCTTCGACGGAGAGCCAGCGACGGTAGCTCAGGAGGAGCATCAGCCCCGGATCATCGATGGCGATCTCCGGAGATGACAGGAACTGGTCGTTGTACGCCGCGTAGTCGCCCGCCAGGTTGGTCGCGGCGACGGCGGCGCCTTCGTAGGGCGAGGTCGGGTTGGACGCGCCGTCGGTGGGCGGGCCGAACCCCCACTGGTCGATCTCGCGAACGTCGGGGCGGCGCGGCGTCCCGCCAGCGTGGACCCACTCCGAGGTGTCGTCCTCGAACCCCTCACACCACACCTCCTCCTGGTCACCAACCCAGAATGAGAACGCGGGGTCGCGGTTTCCGCTGTCTGTGCGGAGCGTCGTGTCTCCGCCAGAGACCTCCACGAAGTAGCGGACCCGGGTGTTCGCTGGCTGCCGGGGGATCTCGCCGATCCAGATCTCGCCGGCGCGACCCAGCAGCGCCTCGCTCCAGCCGTCGTGGGTCTCCTTCTTCTCCTTGCCGGGCGGAGGCGAGCCCGTGTCTGCACCACCGTCCTCGCCGCTGTCGCCGCTGTCGCCATCCCCGCCGGTGTCCGGGACCTCGCCCGTGTCTGCGCCGGTGTCCGGGACCTCGCCCGTGTCTGCGCCGGTGTCCGGGACCTCGCCGGGATCGTCTGGGGCGAGCTCTTCGTCGTCTGTCGGGAACGCTGCGTCGGGGTCGATGGTGTACCAGAGCCGCGTGGTGTCCTCGTCGAGCTTGGAGCAGGCGCGCGTCGGCGAGAGGATCGAGACGCCCACCGCGTACGACGTGGCGTCTGACGGCTGCGGCTCGACCTGGGTGTGCTCGAATTGCACGACGCCGGCCTCGCCCAGGCCCAGGCCGTGAAGATCGAGCAGATCCAGCAGCTCACAGGCGTGGGGCGTTCCGTCGGCCAGATCTCCGTTGTCGTCGTCGGCGACGATCACCGCCTCGCCGATGTCGGACAGCATCGGCCCTTGCGCGAGGGTCGCCAGGATCAGCGCGTCGGCGAGGCCCGCGCCGTCGGTCTCGCCGTATGTGGTGATCCACTGCTCGCGCAGGTTCCACATGAAGCTGCCCCAGATCAAGCCGTCGTTGTGGGACTCACCGGTGACGTCGTCCGGGTACACCCGGTCGGTGTCAAGCTCGCGGATGGAGTCCCCGCTGATGTAGGCGCCGGGGGCCAGCTCGGGATCGCCGGTGAGCGTGGCGGAGATGTAGTCCGCAGAGCCCTCGGAGACGTCGCTGGCGAACACCCCCTCCTCGAGGATGTAGTGGTGGATCCCGTGCCCGATCTCGTGGTAGATGACGTCGGCGATCTCGCCGAAGTTGTTGCACCGCGTTCCGTCGCCCACGTAGAAGTTGATCGTGCCGGCGGTGTAGAAGGCGTTGCAGGTGCCCGAGCTGATCTCCACCGTGGCGAGCATGACCTCGTCCAGCCAGGGGTGGTCGGGCCAGAGCGACGCCAGCCAGTCGCGGACCACGTGCGCGTGGTGCTGCACCATCGCCGCGGACTGGGCGATGTCCTCACCGCCCACCAGCACGGTGTCGTCCTCTCCGGCCGCGGAGACCACCCTGCCGTTCTGCTCGACCTGCAGGGCCGGCCCCACGAGCGCCAGCTCCAGCGCGCCGGTCAGCGTGTGGTTTCCGCTGTCGTCGGTGAGCGCATCGGCGCCCGCCGCGTCGGTCACGGTGATCTGCCGCGCGGGGCTCTCCACCATGGCGTCGCCGATGGTGCGCGCGTAGTGCTCGACAGCCGCCGACGTGAACCGACGGGTGTCCACCCGGAGGATCTCCGCGCCGCCGCGGTCGGTGTAGACCCGAAACGGCCCCTCGGTCCGCGCGCGGACGAGGTGGGCCTGCATCCCCGCTGCTGTGGGTTTGTCGCGGGGGCGAAGCAGGACGACCTCTCCGGGGAGCGGCTGCAGATCTAGCGCGATGGGATCCAGCCGCACCTGCACGCCGCCGATGCGTCCCACCTGGGAGATCACGCGGACGCCCTGCCCCAGCACCGGTGCGCCGCGCCAGGTGCGCGTCCAGCGCGTGATGGTGTGCTCTCCGGGCCGCAGGGAGTCCGCGCGGATGAGATCCGTCGGGGGGACCCCGCTGAGGCGAGCGACGTCTGCGACCAGCGCCGCCTCGCCCGCGAGGGCCACGCCCGGCGCCCACAGGAAGCGGGGCTGCACGCCGTGGGTGGCCCAGCGAGGGGTCCACTCTCCGGGCCAGCGGGAGGTGAATTCTCTCCAGTCGGCCCGCTCCACGCCCGCGCGGCGTACCTCCCGTGCGGGGCGCGGCGCGGAGGTCGACGGCGAGTCGGGGTGGGGGACCATGCCCATCAGGAGTGCGAGACCGAGCATGGCGTACCTCCAGCCGGGGCCTGCCCATGCTCCAGCTATGATTCAGACGACGAGGGCGTCATGCTGTTAATCCAATTGCTGAGCTGCGCGGAACTGCCGCCTCCTCCATCGGCCCCCGGAGCCTGTGAGGGGTCCTGTGAGAGGCCCTGTGAGAGCGCCGACTCCGACCGGGAGATGAGCCGCGTGGCGATCCTCGCGCGCCTCGAATCTCAGCGCTGCCTGCACGAAGACGACATCACATGGCTGGAGGAGCACTCCAATGTGGGCACGCTCGAGTGCCACGCCGTCTACCGGGTGTCGTCTTCGGATGGGTGGTCCTTCGACGGTGAACCGGAGCAGGTGCTGAAGAACGCCAGCGTGCCCGACGTGGTGATCACCGACGCCGGGCACCACGTCCTGGCGGTCAACGACGTGACGCCGGGTCTCTTCGTGGAGGTGGCGCGGACCGATCCGGAGCGGTTCTGGCGGCAGGGGCTCGTGGGGATGGGGGGGCTCGGGCTGCACGTCGACTCGCGAGACGGAGCCGGTTTCGCGCCGGTCGAGGTGGATCTGGGGCTCGAGCGGCTGACCGAGGTGGTCGATCCGGACCTGGGGATGCCGGGTGAGCTGCGCCTGACGTGGTTCGGTGTCCACGTCGAGGACATGCATCCCACCCGCAAGGATCCCTGGTGCAGCGCCGCTCCCCACAAGTACTGGCGCGCCACGGGGGGCGAGCCGGCGGACCTCCACGGCAGCTCGCTGGCGGTGAGCTCGTCAGCGGGCGCGCAGGGCGGCGCCGATCCCACGGTGGTGGATGTGGACGGCGGGGAGATCCTGCTCGTACCGCTGCTGGACGCCGAGGGAATGGCGTCGGGCATCGTCGGCTGGTCTTCTCCGGACGGGGAGACCTGGAGCCTCGACGGCACACCGGATGTGCAGACCGGCGTGGTGGGGACGACGCCGGACGTGGCCCGCGGTCCCGACGGCGCGTGGCGTCTGATCTACCTCGCCGCGGACTTCGCGATCGTCACCAGCGACGACGGGCGGACCTGGGACGAAGGAGCCGTGTGGCTCACCCACCGCGACATGGCGGCGAACCCCTCGCTCGCAGTGGATCCAGACGGGGTGTGGTGGCTGTACTTCAACATGCCGGATGCGGAGTGTATGGAGGACGTGGGGGAGAGCTCGCCGCAGGACCCCGGCTGCGGGTGAGCCGCGAGCTGCGTCTACAGAGAGATGAACAGCTCCAGCGGACGCCAGACGCGCTCAGCCCATGAGGCCTCGTCGTGCGTGGCCCCCGCCTCGTGCCAGTGCCACAGATCCTCCTCGTAGACGTACCCCTCGGCCTCCAGCGTGTCGGCGAGCTGACGGTTGGTGCAGTAGTTGTCGCTGTCGGTGGGATCGTCGTCCTCGATCCCGTCGCCGTCTCCGTCGAAGCACGTCCCCGAGCCCCCGGAGTCGAGGTACAGCGCGACGTCGCGGCGGCCCTGGCCGGCGTACACGTCGATCATCGTGTCGTTGTCGAGCCCGAACGAGCCCCAACCCATCGTGCCTGACATGCTGATGACCATGTCGTAGCGGTCCGGGTGTAGGTCGGCGACGGCGAAGCTGACCAGCCCTCCCAGCGACGAGCCCATCACGCCGGTGACGTCGCCGGGTCCATAGGACGCCTCCATCATGGGGCGGATCGTGTCCTCGATCAGCGCGACGTAGGCCACGGCGCTCCCCCCCATGAGCTGGCCGTGGATCTCGTCCTCGGTGTGCGTGTATTCGTCGATGCGATCGGAGGTGTTGTCGATCCCCACCAACAGCACTCCGTCCGGGAGGCTCTCGTCCAGGCGCCAGCCGCCCCAGTACGCCGCGCGATCGAACAGGTTCTGTCCGTCGTGTGCCAGCAGCAGGTGGGTGTGATCGCCGGGCACCCACACCTGGAGATCGCGCGGCTGCAGGCCGGCTCCGTCGATCTGGTGCCAGCGCTCCAGGTGGGGCGCGCTGGCTCGCACGAGCGAGTACTCGCCGTTTTCGTCTGTGCCGTAGCGACGCCCCAGGGGGTCGGCGATCCAATTGAATCCGTCGGTGA
Source organism: uncultured Enterobacterales bacterium (assembly GCA_964464515.1). Taxonomy (GTDB): domain Bacteria; phylum Myxococcota_A; class UBA796; order UBA796; family UBA2385; genus CAYXGP01. Next base: position 43,001 of record CAYXGP010000003.1, on the reverse strand, counting down.
ACTTGTACAGGCTCCCGTCGGGCGTGTCGATGGTCGTCTCGAACCACCACAGGTCGCCCGCGCGGGTCATTGAAGCGCCGGTCCAGTCGTCGTGATCTCCGGCGAGAGCCCAGTCGTCTCCTGTGCAGAGACAAGCGAACAGATAGCTCCCGGTCTCAGTCTCGACAGGCAGCCCCCCTGAGCGGGACACGGCCAGCAGCGCCGCGGCGGCGTCTCGCTCACCGGCGATGGCGGCCCGGAGGATCGCCTCGTCGCTCTCGCCAGGGGTCGTGCCTCCGCTGGAGGTGCCGCTGCCGGAGGTGCCGCTGCCGGAGGTGCCGCTGCCGGAGGTGCCGCCGCTGGAGCCGGTCTGGCTCGTGGAGGTCGCGGCTGTGGTGCCGCTCGCGGTGTTCGGCTCGTGTGTGCAGGCGAGGATCAGCAAGCTCAGGACCACCATCGCGTCGCTCCAGAATCGATTACTGCATTCCTTAACCCCCGCCCGAGCCCTCCTCAGAGGAGCCCGCCGTGGCCAAGACCGAAAGCACCAGCTCCGATCCGGTCGTCCGCAAGCTGACCCTCTTCTTCGGCAGCCTCGACAAAGCGATCCGTGGAAATCGCCTCTACCGCGGCGAGGGGGAGATCGTCGCGCGCCAGCTCGCCGATCTGGTCGAGAAGGCAGAAGCGGCGCTGGAGCACGGCTCGCTCACCATCCGCCTGGCGCCGTTCGGGCTGGTGTACGAGGGCGACGCCGTCACGCCCACCGATCAGCGGTTCGCCTACCTGTTCCGGCTGTTCTGCGACGGCGTGCGGGAGCTGACGATCTCACCCGGGCTGGACGAGGCGCAGCTCACCGCCATCATCGAGGTGTTCGGCACCGATCCCGCCGGCGGAGACGATCTGGTCACGATGCTCTGGAGGAGGGAGCTGACGAACTTCCGCTACTACGCCGTGGACAGCTTCGCGGCGGGCGCGGCGGGGGACGGCGGGGGACAGGCTGCCCTGGCCGAGCGCGAGACGGTGCAGCTCGATCGCGGGGGGCTGGGCGACGTCGAGCTGGCGCTCACCGCCGGCGATCTGCGGGCGCTGCGCGTCGATGATCTGCTCGACTGGGTGCGCGAGGCGCGCTGCCCCACGACGCCCCACGAAGACCAGCGCGCCGCCGCCGAGGCCGTGGCGAAGGGCTACCAGGCGCCGAGCGACCCCGCCCGGTTCATCGCCATCGCCATCCGCGCCTCCGCAGACGCCGACGGCCCCAACGCGATGGTCTGCGACGTCTTCGATGCGATGCTGAACACCGGAAACGTCGACGGCGTGCTTGCGATCCTCGAGGGGGTCGCCGCCGGGGGCGCGCGGGTTCCGCCGCAGGTGGTGCGGCTTCGTGAGCAGATCGGCGCGTCGTTGCCGCGACTGGCCGGGATGTTCTGCGCCGATCTCGATCGCTTCTCGCCGACGCTGGCGAAGATGGTGCCGTTCGCTCAGGACACCCTGGTCGCCCTGCTGACGGAGCTCCCGACGGGAGAGGCCGAGGCGCGTCTGCAGGATCTGCTCGGCGAGGCTGGCGTCGATCTGACGCCGTTCTACAGCAAGCGGCTCGGCGGCTCCGAGGACGAGGTCATCGCCGCTGTGCGCGCGCTGGGCCGCATCGGCAGCGAGCAGTCCATGGCGATGCTGGGCGAGGCGCTCTCGAGCACGCTCACCACGGTCCGCCGCGCCGCCCTGGATGCGCTGGGGGGCCGCTACAACCCCGAGCAGCGCGTGGCCCTGGCGCGCGTCCTCAAGGACCCCGACCCCGAGAACCGTCGGCTCGCGCTTCAGATCATCGCGGGCTCCGGCGATCGCAAGATGTGCTGGTCGCTGCTGGCCCTGGCTCAGGACCCGACCTTCGATCTGCTGGAGAGCGCCGAACAGAAACTGATCTTCGAGACGCTCGGTGCCTTCCGCGACAACCGCACGCTCGAGCACTTCGACAAGATCCTCGCCGCGCGCGGGATGGGTCGCAACCGCATGCTCATCGATCGGCAGAAGCTCGCGGTCGCCGCGCTCGCCGCCACCGGCACCGACGAGGCGAAGCAGACCCTCGAGAAGCACAAGGGGCGCTGGCTGCTGAGCAGCGAGGTCAAGCAGGCCATCGCCTCTGCGCTGAGTCGCTGGGGGGCTGACACCCCAGCACAGAGCACTGAACAGGGGGCCTGATGGGTCCTCGCTTGTCTCTGCGGCCCTGTCAGGCACCGCTCCCCCTTGAGGCAGTGCGCGCCACCCACCCGGTTTCGCATCACCAGCCAGAACCACGGGTCCGACGCGATCAGCCCATGGCCCCCGTTGTGCTGGGGTGGAGCGCTTGAGCCAGCCCGGGAGGCTGCGCGTCTGGCTGCTCGCCACCCGCCCCAAGACGCTCGGCGCGGCTGTGGCGCCGGTCCTGATCGGCAGCGCCATCGCCCACGCCGACGGCGTCTTCCACGCCCAATCCGCGGGGCTCGCGCTGCTGGGCGCGATGCTGATTCAGGTCGGCACCAATTTCGCCAACGACTACTACGACTTCGTCAAGGGCGCCGACACTGCCGACCGGGTGGGACCCACGCGCGTAACGCAGGCCGGGCTGGTCTCCCCGGCGCAGGTGCGGCGGGCGTTCATCGCCGTGTTCGTGTTGGCTGCGGGCGTGGGCGCGCTCCTGATGCTGCGGGGCGGCTGGCCCATCGCGGTGATCGGCGCGCTGTCGATCGCCAGCGGAATCCTCTACACCGGGGGACCGCGGCCGCTGGGCTACCTCGGCCTCGGTGATCTGTTCGTATTGGTCTTCTTCGGGCCGGTCGCGGTCGCCGGGACTTACTACGTGCAGGCCCTCGACGTCACGCCGGCTGCATTGGCCGCTGGGGTCGCCGCCGGGCTGTTCTCCACGTCGCTGCTGGCGGTGAACAATCTGCGAGACGTTGAGACAGACGAGGTGGCCGGCAAGCGAACGCTGGCTGTTCGGCTGGGGCGGGGGTTCGTCCGGGCCGAGTATGTGCTGTGTCTGGTCGGCGCGGTCGGCATCCCCCTCGCGCTCGCTGTGTTGGGGCTGGCTCCGTCAGCGGTGGGGCTGTGCCTGCTCGTCGTGCCGCTGGCCCTGCTGCCGATTCGGCAGATGTTCCGGTCGCGCGGCGCTGCGCTCAACCAGACGCTGGGGCGAACCGGCAAGCTGCTGCTGGTCTATAGCGTGCTGCTCTCGGTGGGTTGGGCCCTGGGGTAGATCTCCGTGGTAGAGTCGGTCGGCCCTGGAGGAACGATGTCCCCACCCCTGACCATGCCCGCCCTCCTGATCATGCCCGCCCTCCTGATCATGGCTGTGTTGCTCGCTGGATGCCGCTCGGTCAGCGCGAGGGACGCACCGCTCGCTGCCACCTCCGCGGTGGCCGCAGAGGACAGCCCGCTCGGCGTCTGGTTGGTGACCTGGGATCGGCGCGACACCGGGTGGCAGCCGCCGGTGTTCGAGGGCGTGCTGGTCCTGGGTGAAGACACGGCGGGCGCGCGGTGGCGCACTCACCCGAACGGCCAGCATCGCCTGGTGGACTACTCGATTGATGCACAGTCGGTCGAGCTGGTCCACACCTGGGACGGCTTCCACGGCGTCTCGACCATCAAGGCCACCGTGCAGGACGGCATGTTGATCGGCCAGATGACGATGGAGCGCGAAGATCTGGGCAAGCAGGTTCCGTGGAGCCCGTTCTCGGGGTGGCGGGTGCAGACGCTGAGCGCCGAGTCGGATCAGACCGAGCAGTAGGACTGTCCTACGACAAGTCCAAGGTCGCTGGCGGCTCCCCTCAGTTTCTTCAGCATCTCGCTGAATGAGAGGGCGCCGACATAGGATAGGGGGCTACCATGGCCTCTGGCAGCGGTAGACGAGAATCCGATGGTTCATGGACGATCTCGAGTCGGGTGTCCGGCTCGGCCGAACTGGTCTGGGCCCGAGCGACGACCTGGGAGGGGATCAACGACGAGCTGTTCCCCGTGCTGAAGATGACCTGGCCCCGAGGCCTCAGAGAGGACACGAAGCTCGTCGACGCGACGGCAGGTCAGCGCCTGGGACGATCCTGGCTCCTCCTGGGCAGGGTGTTTCCCGTGGACTTCGACGACATCTGCATCCAGAGCATCGGTCCGGGCTTTTGTTTCGTGGAGCGTTCCCGGATGCTGTGGCTGACTCGTTGGAGGCACGAGCGCGTAGTGTCGAGCGTCCCCGGGGGGGCCCTGATCACCGACACCCTCACCTGGCGCAGGCGCGGCCTCCTCCGTTTCGTGCCGTGCTCGGGGTGGCTGATTCGCCACATCGTTTCGATGCTGTTTCGGCATCGCCATCGGCGGCTCCGACGTCGGTGGTCATCCCGCTGAGCCTCGCTGCGGGCGGCGGTCAACTGTGCCCTCTCTACATCAAGCCGGCTCACTTGAGTTTGATGCAGCGACTCAGCAGACGAAAGGTGGTGCGAAGCAGCTCCACCAGGTCGCCGAAGTCGGTGCGGGTGTCGGCATCCCGGCATGAGGCGTCACCTGCGAGAACATGACCGCCTTCTCGACGTGGACGTGGATGGGGATGGAGGCCTGGAGTGCGGAGTCGACCCGGGCACGCCCCTGGGGATCGACGGGGTAGAGGTGGTCGAGCTCGGGCCGATCCCGGCAGTAGGTGTCGAGCAGGAACCGGGCGATGTCGCGTGACTCGACGATGACGTCGCCGCCGTCGAGCAGCGCTGGCACCTGGTGCTTGGGGTTGATCCTCAGGAACCGCTCGGTGAGCTGCTCGGCGCGGTAGAGCAGCACCTCCTCGTAGGTCACCTCTTCCAGGATGAGCTGGCAGAAGCAAGCCGGCGGAGACACGAAGAACTTGAACAGGGTCAGGGCCATCGGCTCCCCGGGGCCGGATCGTCGTACCCCGCCATGTGGGGCCGCGCGATAACAGGCGACGATGCTCCCCTGGCGCCTGTATCGCTACAGCCTGCCGCTGCGCTGGCCGCTGCCAGGCAAGGCGCGCGCGAACCATCGACGGACCGGCTGGGTCGTGGCGATCGCCGACGGCGAGGGACGCTGGGGCTTTGGCGAGATCGCACCGCTGTCCGGTGTGCATGTCGAGACGGTGGAGAGTGTGCGGGAGGAGATCCTGCGTCGCCTGCGCTGTTGGTCGGTCGCGCTGTTGGTGGAAGGCTGGCACGATCCGGGGCCGCCGGTGGTGGCCTTCGGCCTGGAGATGGCCCGAGACGCGCTGCGCACGCCGCCTCGGACGGTCACGGTTCCGCTGAACGCGCTGCTGCGCGGGACCGAGCCGCTCCCCGGCTACCGGGCCCACAAGATGAAGGTCGGTCGGCTGCCGGTCGGGTTGGAGATCGAGCGCGTGCGAGAGAGCGCGGCGTCTCTGCCGCCGGGAGCGCTGCTTCGGTTGGACGCAAACCAATCATGGACCCTGGACGAGGCCCGCCGATTCTGTGGCGGCGTGGCGGGTCTGCCGATCGACTACCTGGAGGAGCCGCTGCGCGATCCAACCCGGCTGGCGAAGCTGGACGCGCCGTTTGACATCGCGCTGGACGATACGCTGTGGCATGCCTCCGATCCAGTGGGTGTATCTGCGGTGGATGTATCTGCGGTGGATGTGTTGGTCCTCAAACCGTCGGTGGTGGACGCGGCGCGCCGGAGTCGTCTGGGGAAGCGCGTCGTCATCAGCAGCGTCTTCGAGACCGGACTCGGACTCTCGCGGCTGGCTGCGCTGGCCGCGGAGATCACCCCCGATGAGCCGGCGGGTCTGGACACCTGGCGGTGGCTGGCGCGGGATCTGGTCGATCCACCCGTGCGGGCGCAGGGGGGCTCTCTCACGGTCGGTCGGCCCGTGCCGCTGCGGGACCGGCTGGTGGCCGACGCGTGCTGGGAGCGACCCGCGCAGATCTCGGTGCCGGCGATCGGCGCAGATCCGCTGGCCGATCACCCTGACGCGGCGTTTCTGATCACCGACGAGCGGACGTGGACGCGCGCCGAGTGGCGGTCGGAGGTGGTGGCGCTGGCCGGACGGCTGCGGGCCGCGGGTGTGGCGCCGGGAGACACCGTCGGGCTGTGGGGATGGCGGCAGCCCGGCTACCTCGCGGCGCTGTTCGCGCTGTGGTGGCTGCGATGCACCGCGCGTCCGCTCCACGAGCGATCCCCCGTGGCGGTGGACGGTACCCTCCTCGCGTTCGGTCCTGGCGCGCCGCCCGCGGAGCGTTGCCTCACGATGGACTCCCTGCCGGATGCGATCGGCCCGGTCCCCGGCCCCGATCTGGACGCGCCGGCCACCCACCTGTCGACCTCGGGGAGCACCGGGGCGCCGAAGCAGGTCGTCGCCACGCTGCGGCAGCACCTGGAGAGCGCCCGCGCGTCTCAGGCCAACCTGCCGCTGCGGCCAGGCGACCGCTGGCTGCTGTCGCTGCCGCTGTACCATGTAGGAGGAGTCGCGATCGTCGCGCGGACGGTGCTTGCGGGCGCCGCGGTCGTGCGCAGCGATCTGCCGCCGGACGGGGCGCTGCGGCGAGTCACCCACCTGTCCGTTGTGCCCACCCAGCTTCGGCGTCTGCTGTCCACTGCCGAGGGGCGCGCGGCCGCGAGGAGGCTGTCGGCGATTCTGCTCGGAGGGGCGCGCCCGCCGCCAGCGTTGGTGGCTCGGGCCCGGGGGCTCGGCCTGCCGATCCACGCCACCTACGGCTGCACCGAGGCAGGCTCGCAGATCTCCACCACGCCGCATGACGCCACCCAGGAGGACCTCTCAACGGCGGGCTGGCCGCTGGAGCACGTCGAGGTGCGCGTGGCCGACGATGATCGGCTGTGGGTCCGCGGAACCAGCGTGATCGGGGACAGCAGCCTGGGTGGAGAGGGCGGCTGGCTGCGCACCGGTGACGCCGGCCGTTTCGACGACGACGGACGCCTGGTGGTGCTCGGGAGGGCCGACGAGGTGATCATCTCCGGCGGCGAGAACATCCACCCGGCGGAGATCGAGCGGGCGCTGCTGGCCGCGCCGGGGGTGCGGGACGCCCGGGTGGTCGGGGTGCCCGACGACGACTACGGCGAGCGACCGGTTGCGTTCGTCCTCGGTGATCCCGATCCAGTCGCGCTGCACGCCACGCTGGATGCGCGTCTGCCTCGCTTCAAACACCCGGTGTTGACTCTGCCCTGGCCGGAGGTGACCGGTCTCAAGCCCGTCCGGAGGGATCTCATCGTCCGGGCGTGTCAGGCCCTGGAGGGCTGAGCCCCGTAGCGCCAGATCCCCCGTAGCGCTGAGTCAACACGGAGAGCCCCACCGCCAGCGCAGCCAACCCGAGGGTCTGCGCCGCGAACCCGACCACGACGGAGGCGCCGATCAGGACCGCCGCCCCCGCGGCGATGTTGAGCCACTCTCCGACGGTGTGTCGGCCGCGTCCAGCGATGGGCAGGAACGGCAGATCGGGCTGCTGGCGCATCCGGTGGATCACCACCCAGCAGACGATGACCGCCAGGACGAGCGGCAGCAGGATCGGCCGGGTCACCCCGGCGTGCAGCCCGACTCCCCCGCGCACGAACAGGACGGCCCAGGCCAGGGCGGCCACGCCGAGTGACCACGCCAGCCGCCCGCTGGCGATCGGCTTGAACGCCGACCAGATCAGCGAGGCCCCCATCAGCAGCGGGAAGACCACGAACACACCGCCGAGCAGGAGGGTCTTGAGGTGACCCGCGGCGCCCTCGGGGAACGGCGAGCGGATCTCGCGCCCACGCAGCGCCTGAATCACCGCGCCGGCCACGTCGCTCGCCGTGTAGACCAGCAGGCTTCGGTTGCTCATCACCGCCACCGTGACGTCCCACTCGGGGATGTACGCGACGTGGGTGCTCAGGCCGTGGGGGTCGAGCGCGCCGTTGTGGGCCAGCTCGGTGTACCCCTTCTGTTGCAGGACGATCAGCCCCAGCCCGTAGCGGTCATCGGTGGCGCGCGGAGTGGTCATCGCGCTCCGCGCAGACTCGCTGAGCAGATCGCCGTGAAACAGCGCTCGAAACAGACGGGAGATCTCGCGTGGGGTGGAGAAGGCGTTGCCTGCGGTCCCAACGCGACTCGGCGCGTCTACCGGGAGCCCCAGCCAGCGCTCCCCGCCGAGCACCAGGGGGCCGAGGTTCACCGCCAGCGGTGCCATGCGCTCGGTGTCTATGCGGCTGGCGTCGATGCCGGTGGACGACAGGCCGAGCGGCGCCCCCAGACGTCTCTGCAGGATCTCGTCCCAGGTGCCCTCCTCGTTCTGGAGGACGATCAGGCCGGCCAGGTTGTAGCCGATATTGGAGTAGAGCTCGTCTGTTCCCGGCGCGAACAGACGCGGCTGGGCTGCGACCGCCGCCAGGTAGTCGGAGCGGATCTCCACTCGCCGGATGGGATCGAGGAGCGACCCCTGCTGATGGGGGGACAGGTCGCGCGGGAGTCCACACTCATGGGCCAGGAGCTGCTCGACGGTGCACGTCTCTGTATTGTCCCAGCCCGGAAGATGCGCAGACAGCGGATCGGACAGCGACAGCCGACCCTCGTCGGCCAGTTGCAGCACGATCGCGCTGCAGAGTGTCTTGGAGAGCGAGCCCAGCCAGAACAGCGAGTCGGCGTCGAGTGGCTGGCCGCCGCGGCCGTTCCCGCGCGCCACCTCGGCCACCAGCGCGCCGGCCTGCTCCACGCGGATCACACCGGAGAACCAGCGCTCGAAGCCCGGATCGGTCACCACTGCGTCGAGGACAGCGGGACCGAGGCCGGGGGGAGGGGCTCCGGCTCGGGCTGCCGCCAGCAGCGCCAGCAGCGCGATGGCGCTCAAGCCGACGAGGCTGCCTCGTCCACCAGACACCGCACCCCCGCCAGCGCCAGCGCCACGTCCGCCTGCCGCTCCTGATCCGCGCCCCGCTCCACCAGCTTCTCGAGGTAGCCGGTGACCGTGTCGCGCCCGTTGGCGATGGCCAGCGCGCCGGGCAGCACATCGAGGATGGCTGCGGCGTCGCGCACCTTGAGGACGTGACCCTCCGGCAGCACCGTCGCCCACTGGGTCAGCACCACCTCGTCGGAGTAGGCGCTATACCGCTCGGCGACGGCCTCCGGATCCGGGTCGAAGGTGAACGTGCAGATCTCCACGTCGCTGGAGCTGCCGGTCTCCTTCTTGGGGGAGAGCACGGCCTCGTAGCGCCGGATGTCGCCGCCGACCTCCACCTCGACCACGCAAGGCGTGGGCGCCTGGTCCTCCTCGTGGAACCCGTAGTTGCGCACCACCACGCGGTATTGGCCCTCTGGCGCCGCCCCCTGCGGCCAGCGGGTGTTCTCGACGGGCTCGGTGGTCTCGCCGCGCACGTTGCGATCGACGTCGAGCGCTCCGCCGCACTTCGACTCCTTGTGGCTGAAGTAGATGTGCTCGCCGCTGGGCGGCCACACGTGCAGGTCGAGATCGTTGCGGTTGTTCCAGATGAGCGAGATGCGCACGTCGACGTCGTCGTACTGACCGCCAGCGGACATCACCCGGCTGCGGATCTCGGCGTCGATGTCAGACCGGCGCTCTTCGAGGGTCTTGGCCGGGAAGATGAGGAACGTGTGGAACTTGTCCTGCAGGCGCGCGAACGCCTCGGCGGTGTCGATGTCTCCCTGCGCCCCGCCGCCGAGCACGGCGTCGATGTGGGACGCCGAGACCTGCGGGTAGAAGCCCTCGTCGCCGACGAAGAAGAAGAAGCCCTTGCCGCCCTCACCGCTCAGCAGGCGCACGCAGTTGGTCTGCGCGTAGTACCAGGCCGCCAGCTCGTAGCTCTCCTGGCCGGTGCCGCCGCCGCCCTCCTCGATCCAGATGTTCTTGAGGACCGCGTCGAGACGGTTGTCGGCCTCGAACTGCCCGACCTGGAGGGGGGCCTTGTCGACCGTGGCGTCGCCGATGGCCGCGAAGCTGATGCCTGGCCCCTCGACGTACTCCAGCGCCTCCAGCAGGTCCATCAGCTCGGGCAGGCGGTCGTACAGCAGCCGGGTGTCGTCGCCGCGGGAGCGCGTGACATCCAGCGCCACCACGATGGGCGTGATGTTGTTGACCTCGCGCGGGCCGCCCGAGGGATCGAGCGCGGCGTGAACCCCCACGGGCTTCGGCGCGCTGCGCTTGCGCCGGGGCGCGCCCCCCGACCGCATCTGGCGTGCTGCTTCCTGGCTGTAGTGTCCACCACCCATCCGTCACCTCCGCTGGAGTCTGGGATTGGTTGGGGTGTACCACGCGCGCAGCGATCGATCCCGGGCACCACTACTCAGGTTGCGCCAGGAATCCGCTCGGTCCCCGAGTGCGCCTCGAGGCGACGAGCAGGGTCTGGGGGAGGGTTAGATGCCCCGCCTCTCGCTCCCCAGGTGCACCATGATCTCGCCGCTGTTCGATCCCGACCGCTGGGCCTCCGTCCCCGGCCTCGATTTCCAGGACATCACCTACCATCGGGCGATCGACCAGGGCACCGTGCGGATCGCGTTCGACCGCCCGGAGTGTCGCAACGCCTTCCGGCCCCAGACCGTCGATGAGTTGTTCATCGCGCTCGATCACGCCCGCCAGTGGAGCGACGTGGGCTGCGTGCTGCTCACCGGCAACGGGCCGTCGCCGAAGGACGGTGGCTGGGCCTTCTGCTCCGGCGGCGATCAGCGCATCCGAGGCCGCTCCGGCTACGAGTACCGCGACGGCACCCCCGGGCCGATGAATCGAGCGCGGCTGGGGCGGCTGCACATCCTGGAGGTCCAGCGCCTCATCCGCTTCATGCCCAAGGTGGTCATCGCGGTGGTGCCGGGCTGGGCGGTGGGGGGCGGTCACAGCCTTCATGTGATCGCCGATCTCACCCTCGCCAGCGCTGAGCATGCGCAGTTCAAGCAGACCGACGCCGACGTGGCGAGCTTCGACGGGGGCTTCGGCTCGGCGTACCTCGCCCGGCAGGTGGGGCAGAAGCGCGCGCGGGAGATCTTCTTCCTGGGGCGCACCTACAGCGCGCAGGAGGCGTTCGAGATGGGGATGGTCAACGCCGTGGTGCCCCACGACGAGCTGGAGCAGGTGGCGCTGGAGTGGGCCGGAGAGATCGGCGCCAAGAGCCCAACGGCCCAGCGCATGCTCAAGCTGGCGTTCAACTTGATCGACGACGGGCTGGTGGGACAGCAGCTGTTCGCGGGGGAGGCCACGCGGCTGGCCTACGGCACGGACGAGGCGCAGGAGGGGCGGGATGCCTTCCTCGAGAAGCGCAAACAGGACTACAGCGATCATCCCTGGTACTATTAGGGGTCAAACCTCCCGAGCCGGGGGGTGTTTCGGGATAGGTCGGCTTCATGGCCCGCACCATCGCCCCGCCGCGCGTCAAGCATTCGGTCCCGCCACCGGTCATGAAGACCGCGATTCCGGCGGCCGATCTGGCCGACCCACTGGTCTCGCACTGCACCTGCGATCCGCTGCAGACGATGCTCAGCGATCCGCTGGTCAGCTACTTCCAGGGCGGCGACGACGGCTACGGGGGGATGGTCGAGTCCTGCGACACCGCTCCGAAGAAGGAGAACAAGAAGGGCGTCAGCGCGAAGCCGAGCAAGGAGGAGACTACTGGCGGCGGCGGTCCCAAGGACGATGAAGGCGGGGGTGGACCTGCTGGTACGCCAGATCTGCCGCCTGAGGCTACGGGATGCGCCACCACCAAGCCCTCCGGCGGATCCGGTGGTGGTCCTTCCGACGAAAACAAGGGACCGGACAAGGGCCCCAAGAAGGACCCCGAGAACATCAAGTTCACGCCGGGCAAGGGCAAGGACCCCTGCGGGACGAGCCCCGACGAGGTCCCCGAGCCCGACAAGCCGCCCGACAACCGACCGCCCATCGGCACCGACCGCAGCTACGGTTCGGGCAACTACGAGGGCCAGAAGAAGGTCGAGGACCCCACCGACAAGGCAGCTCTCGTCTTCGGCCGCGCAGATCTCGACAAGGCGCTCAACGACGGCTGGAGCATGCAGGAGGTCTACGAGTGGCTCCAGGAGGGCAGCTGGCGAGAGTGGGACGGCGACTCCCAGGACTTCACGAACATGAAGGGCCCGGGGATGACGAAGCTCTTCCCCAACACCCAGGAGGGCTCCGGAGAGGCGCTCGAGCTCGATGAGGGCGAGCTGCGCGCGCGCGCTGCTGGCGACGGCGCTGCCGGGGAGGGCCTGCCGCCCGGCACCTGGAAGATCGTGGCGGCTGAGCGCAACGCCTGGTTTGACCAGCGGTTCCTGGTGCACTCCGCCGACAGCGGCAACGGCGCCTACGTAGACAAGGGCGCCACCGCCACGGTGGAGGCCACCTACGAGTGGCACCTCAACATCCAGAACGACCGGTCGCGTAAGGGCCTGGACTGGCGCAACTCCAAGCTCCAGATGGAGACCGTCTCCGAGGACGAGTTCCTGCTCCGGTCAGAGGACTGGAAAGACGGCGACTTCAACGACTTCATCCTCACGATCGAGCGCACCGAAGACGCCGGGGCATCTGAGGGAGGGGCAGACACCACCGCCGATCCGGAGGCCGAGGAGCTGAACGCCCTGACCGACGAGACGGCGGTTGACGACACGGGTGACGGCGGCACGGACGCCTCCGATCCGGGCGGCACCGCTGGCGTCGACGCCGAGGGCGGCACCCCCGAGGGCGAGGGCGAGCCCGAGATGGGCGGCGAGGAGACCGACGGCTCCGAGGTGGGGGACTCCATCGGCGATGACGTGGCTGAAGGGGACGTGCCCGGCGGCACCCCCGAGACCACCGACGGCCTCAACCCCTCAGGCGACACCTCCCCCAACCAGCCGTCGCTGGACGGGGTCGATGCGCTGATCGCCGGGCTGTTCGGAGCCTTCAGCGGCCTGACCCCAGAAGAACACCACGCCAGCAACCTCGCGACCATCGAGCTCCTCACGGGGCATGTCGCCGGGCGCAAGGACGAGACCGCTGCGAAGGCCGCGTCGGTCTGTGGTCGCATCGACGGGCAGCTCGCCGAGCGCCTCGGGCAGCTTCAGGGTGCGCACTCCAGCGCCGCGGATCAGGTCCGCGCGGGCTTCGGAGAAGCGCGCGGCATCGTCAGCAGCATGGCTGGTGAGGCCCTCTCGCGGATCTCCACCGCGGCTGATGGCGCCTTGATCCGCATCGACGGCTTGCTGGCCGAGAACCTGGGTCGTCTGGGCACGGGCTTCGATGAGCAGATGGGCGCGCTGACCGCGCTGGGCGACAAGGCCGCCGGGGAGTTCTCTGCCGCCTTCATCGCCAAGGTCGATCGGATCCGGCAGGACGGAGAAGACAAGGCGCAGCAGGCCATCGCCATCGGGAGCAAGGCGGCCAGTGGCTACCTCGCGCGTGGCGGCAGCGGCATCGATGGCAAGCGGAACAAGGCTCGTGCGAAGGCAGCCCGCGACACCGCGAACGACTACGCCAAGAAGCTCCGCAAAGGCGCCAGCGAGATGGCGGACACCATCGCCGGCGGCGTGGCGAACATCCCCGCGATGGTCCAGCAGCTCGTAGACCCCGTCGCCCAGCAGCTCGCAGACCAGCGCGCCACCGCGGAGCAGGGGCTCGCAGACATCGCGCAGGGCGCCCGCGAGCAGGTAGAGCAGCAGAGGATCGCAGCCATCGACGCTGCGACCGGCGGTCGAGACGCCGCCATCGAGCAGCTCAATACGCAGGAACAGACCAGCTTGGCCGATCTGCAGCAGATCGCCGACTCGATGGAGACCAACCTCACGTCGGCGGCCGAGGCCCTCAAGGACTCCGTGAACCAGGCCGCGGAGCAGATTGCCACGTCCTACGACGACGCCCTGCAGTCGATGACCGAGGAGATCTCGTCGAGCGATCAGCCGCTCTCGGACGATCTGGAGCAGGCTGTCTCCCAGATCTGCGAGCAGTTCGACGCCCAGCACACCGAGCAGATGACCACGCTCGATGAGATGGCCGACTCGGGCTGGGCGGAGATCGACCCCGAGCTGGCGGCGGCGCTGGCGGCGCTGGCAGCGACCGCGAGCCAGGCGGTCGGAAAGGCCCTGGAGATGGGGCAGACCCTCGGACAGTCCCTGATCGACGGGGCGACGGCCTTCAGCACCCAGCTCGATGAGCTGGTGGACGGCACATCCAAATCTCTGTCTGAGTTGGTGGACGGGGCGATCGAGGCCGCGGCGCAGTGCGTCGAGCAGACCGCCGGACAGCTCGCAGATCAGCAGAAGTCCGTGCTCGAGCAGCTCGACAAGGTCCGCGCAGAGGGGCTGACCAAGCTCGACAAGACGCTCGCCAAGCTGCCCGGAGAGATCGGGACGCAGGCGGAGGCTGCGGCCAAGAAGGTCCAGCCGTGGTGGAAGAAGGTGCTCTCGGCCATCGTCGCGGTGATCG